>CAXTWP010000221.1:0-5241 GCA_964247945.1 uncultured Acidobacteriaceae bacterium
CCATAAGTGGGAAGGACACCAATGGCCGATTCTGTGTCATTGACATGCACATTCCTCCAAACGGTGGTCCGGCTCTGCACCGTCATGACTTCGAGGAGACATTTATCCTTCTTGAGGGAGAGATCGAGGCTACTTTTCGCGGGAAAAAGTCCACTGTCCGGGCAGGAGATACCGTGAACATCCCCGCAAATGCACCTCATCAGTTTCACAACGCTTCTTCCAAGGCGGTTCGGCTGCTTTGTATCTGCTCGCCCTCGGGCCAGGAGGAGTTTTTCAAAGAGGTCGGAACTCCGGTCTCTGCCAGGACCACACCTCCGCCCCAGCTTGACGCAAAGCAACAGGCGGAGTTCATGAAGAAAGCACAGGAACTTGCTCCCAAGTACCGCACCGAATTGTTGAAGGAGGCTTAGGCTATTTTGGGGACTGCAGGCGGCAATAGCCTGCCCTTAGCGCCAGTGGATCGCTCAAAGCACTCGGATGCGGCGCGGCCGGCCGTGCGTGGGTCCCGCTCTGTCCCTAAGTATCCGGTGACAAAATCAAGGAACGCCTTAACCTTCGGCGTCATGGTCGAGGTCCCAGAATAAAGGGCACAGAGCGGTAAAGAGTCGGGTCGCCAACCTGGAAGTACGGGCACCAGTTCGCCCCCAAAGGCGGGATTCTTCGCCATCCAGATCGGGAGCATCGTCACTCCTGCTCCCTCGAGAGCCAGGCGCCGATGAACCTCCGGATCAGTGGCCATCACCTGAAATCTCAGATCGAGGGTTACTGTTTTCTTTCCCTTCATTAGCTTCCACTTAGCATAAGCTGAATCGGATCCATCACCGATGCAGCGGTGCGCCTGCAAATCTTCAGGTTCTGTCGCTATCCCGAACTCGGACACATAACTCCTGCTTGCATAGAGCGCAAGCTTGGTGGCCGGATAGTGCCTCACGTGCCTTCGAGAATCATTCGGCTCACGAACCTTGAAATGAACATCGACATTCTCGTTTGGCTCCCTGTTGAACCCTGAACAGTAGGGATAGATCTCCACCCGTAACTCCGGATGAGAGGTGAGGAAGGCTAAAAGGATCGGTGCAAGGAAAGCTCTAGCCATCGTGATCGGGCAGGCCACTCTGAGCAGACCCCCCGGGTGAACCCTATGTCTGTCGAGAAGTTCTCCTCCGTCCTTGAGAGTCTGCAATGCCTGCTGGCAGGAACCTAGGTATTGAGTGCCGGCGTCAGTGAGAACCACGCCCCTCTGCCCTCGTTGTACAAGCAGGAGCCCAAGATATCTCTCCAAACGAGTGATAGATCTGCTCACCGTGGAGGTAGGCAATCCCAATTCACGCGCGGCACCGCTGAGCGTTGCAGTCCTGACTGCGATGACGAAGATCCTCACATCATTAAGGTCCAATCGCTTATCCAAAACCTCTCCTCTCGCAGGAGCCCTCAGACAAATTTGTCTACCGCGTATGCGATTAATGGTTACGTTTATGCAAAGGATACCCTCCAAATGGCACATCTAGGATGCGGTCGTCGGCAGAGAATCGCTGCCAATCTGCTTAGAACGCCCTTCCCGCTGGGCCGTGCTCTAGGTGCTCCCTGGATAATCCCTGATCACCCGGGCTTATGAAATGCGATGATTGGTGAGAGCTGGTGCCGCTAAACTGTTGAAACCTCCCACGACCGCGCCGGCTGTGCCCGCCGCGCGGCTCAGTTTGAACGGCACAAGGAGGTCCAGGAAGCGCTCCCCTACAGAGGTTTCACGCAAAGGCCTGAAGAAAGCGCGAAGGCTGTGAGTTGTACGACGACGCTGCCCAACGTGCAGCCTCCAATATGGTGTGAAGCTCCTCTTTTACAATGTGCCCACTCGTGAAGGCTCAGGCGACCAGCGGTTGAGAATCATCTCGTGGGTGAGATAAATCGGGCTTTCGGTGGTTGGTCATTCAGTCCGGTTTGCTTCCGCTGTTCGCTTTCCGCAACTCCTTAGTGCTTCACAAACGCGTAGCCGCATGCGATGAGAAGAATCAGGCAGACCAACAACCCCACGAAGAGCTGAGGGTGCATCCCTAGAACCGACCCGTTCTCTCTTGTAAACTCAGGGTCGCTCCAGGCCGTCCCAGGAAGCAAAGGCGAAAGAAGCATTGTCACGAAGTAGAGCCCCGCTGCGACAGCAGCAAGTATGAAATGCAGGAACGTCAGCGGTTCCGTCCCGAAAAGGAGGAATAAGGAGTAGAGTCCCAACCCGACGCCCAGCAGCATGCTCTGGCCGTTGTGAAACTTCGCGTGGGGCGGCCAGCGTGGATTGTGGATGTGCTGCTTTGCCGTAAACGGGATCACTGCGTCCGCGACGTAGCCGCCCAAGTTAAACAGCGCGACCAGCGCCACAATCCATTTTGCGATTCCCATAAAGGCACCTCGTGTGAAGATCAGTATCCAACGCAAAACTACAATCAATAACGGTTATATCATATAGCTATGTCTGAGAAGAAAGCCGCGGTGCAGCCACGCAATCGGGAAGCTGATTCCCCGGGTGACCTCGCTTTTCTGATCGCGCAGGTTGGATCCCATGCGCAGAGCTCCTTCGGGAAGCGGGTTGATCCTCTCGGTCTTCGGCTCGCGCATGTGGGCGTCCTTAAGGCGATCTTTGCAGCGGACGGCCTGACTCAGCGCGAATTAGGGGATACTCTGGGGATGTTTCCGAGCAACTTGGTGAGGCTGATCGACGAATTGGAAACCAAAAAGCTTGTACGACGCGCTGACAATGCGACCGACCGACGCTCCTATACGCTCGTCCTTACGAAGAAGGGACACAACACCACATCAGAACTGATTCACCTGACAGAGGCACATCAGGATCACCTTTGCGCTGCACTTACTCAACCGGAACGCCGAGAACTGACTCGACTTCTTCGTAAGATCGCCCGAGGTCAAGGTCTCCAGCCGGGTGTTCACCCTGAACTCCCGGGCCTAAAGTCCCGGCGAGCAACCAAACTCGGATCTCCGTAGCTGAAAGAACGTCGCTGAGTCCGAGGGAGTCGGCTTCCGGAAGCGATACGCCCAGGCGTTCTCGTCGGACGAGAACCGGCTATAGCGCTCATCGAACCTCCAGAGGCGAGGATTAATCCTGACAAACGTCGGTACCCTTACAGGGCTACCCCGCGCAAGAAGCTGGACCTGCTGGGCAGACGTTCGGGGGCAGTTTCGATCGGCCTTTTCAGGGATTCGCTGGCGTGGCGGATGCGGGTGAGTGACTTGGGATTCCAGTGGACCATCCCGTATCAAACAGCGTCTGATCCAAAACGATCCTCAACAGCTTCGCTCCCGCACTGGTGTGGCGCTGACATGATGCTTGATCATCATTACATGAACCAAAACTTGCCTGATTGGTGACGATAAGCCAACCTGTGAGGTCTTAGGTTGAACGGGATAGGCAAGCCCATGTGAACATGATGAAGCAAAGATCAAGGCACGAATAACGGCGTTTGTTCCTTGAAGCTTCGTTGAGCGCGGTGGCATGCTGCGCGCCCGCGAGCGGCTTGTGGAGCTCAGAAAGCCAAACCTATGTGAGCCGTTTCCACGCTGCGATGGATGAAAACCAGGCCGCCGTACGCTCGATTTTGAGGTCCACGATCAACTTCTCGAACGCCGCTCGGTAGCTCCTGGTCATCTGTTCTTGCATAAAGGACTGCGGCGTCTCGTCCCAGACTTCGTAGTTCACGATGATCTCCGGGTCTCTCGAATCCTGCATCAAAGTTGCTTCGACAAACGTCGGCTCCTTCACAATATGGGTGAAGAGTTCCTGCAACGAAGCCAGGAATACCGGCCGAATCGGCTCGCCGACTCGGAAGTTTACGATGACGGTTATCCTGTCTGCCATACTCTCCTGGCTGATGTAATCGGGCATCACTTCCTATCGAGCGGTCCTGAGCAGGCCCGGCCGCAACGCTGCGGTCTCGTTAACATCGGGGACGCCATCCATGACGGCGCGTAAAGCGCAAAATCGTTCCTCTTTTCCTCGATAACAAGTCTTCATTCCGGGGCAGTGATGACAAACACGAGCTCGGTATCCTGCAACGCCTCGATACGAAGAGTCGCTTCTTCGCGCAGAACGATGCCTTCCCCCGTCGTTGCGCGTACGCCGTTGACCTTCACGGTGCCGGAAGAAACGACAAGGTAGCCAAGGTCGCCGGACCTGAGATCGTAATTCGTCACAGTCCCCGCGAACAGAG
This sequence comes from uncultured Acidobacteriaceae bacterium, assembly GCA_964247945.1. GTDB lineage: Bacteria > Acidobacteriota > Terriglobia > Terriglobales > Acidobacteriaceae > Edaphobacter. The sequence continues at coordinate 4,212 of CAXTWP010000221.1, forward strand.
ACGCTCCAAGGACCTCCGCATCGCAGCGGAGTTCCAGACTGCCTTTTGTTCCCCGTCCACTTGCCAGGGTGATAAATTGGCCGGCGCGATCAGACTTCGGGAAGGACTGCGTACCCCAACGCGGAGTATCCCCGGCGACGCGCGGCCTAAGCCAAAGCTGGAAAATCTTTGTGGGCACATCGCCGGGATTCTGCTCCGCATGTTGGATACCGGTACCGGCGCTGATGACCTGTACATCCCCGGTCTCGATGCGTCCTTCGTTGCCCAGACTGTCCTTGTGCGAAACCACGCCGGCCCGTACATAGGTGACGATCTCGACATTAGCGTGCCTGTGCATATCAAAGCCGGTATGGGGAGCGACTTCGTCATCATTAAGGACATACAGGTTGCCGACCGGCTTGTGGTCGGGGTTGCCAAACCGGCCTATGGCGAAGTGATGTTTTGCCTTGAGCCAGCCCATGTCAGCGCCGGCAATCGTATCGAGTGATTTCAGTTCAAGCATGGAGACCTCCATCATTCAGGTGATTAGGCGATCGATAGCTGGCCTGGAAGATCGACCGGAAGGCGCTCCGCACGTTCCAGAACGTAAGCGCGAGCAGTACGGAAACAAAGAGGGCCACGGGCAAACCGCTCGGTGCCATGAACGCGTGGAACAAAACGATATTGGCGGTGATGGCTCCGAGAACAACCAGCGTCAGCGGTACAAAGCGGTTCACAAGCAGAAGAAGTCCGCCGAGCGCCTGCAGCGCCATGATGACTAGAAGCTCATGCGACAGGAACAAACCTCCCATAAACATGCCCCCAGGCCCTGGAGGAGGCGGAGTCGGAATGAAGTGCAGGAATCCGTTCATCCCGAAGACGAGGTAAACGAGACCAAGCAAGAAGCGTGCGATGGTGGAAGCAAGTTTCATGGGCAATGTCCTTTCTAAATTAGCCTGCCAGTGAGGAAGAGCGTTGACGTTATGGAAACCGGAGTGGTGACTCGAGATGCCGCCTAAAGCGGCAAAGTCTGCCAACCCATCATCTAGAG
>CAXTWP010000222.1:0-3029 GCA_964247945.1 uncultured Acidobacteriaceae bacterium
GCCGACAACACCGTCCGGCTCGCCCATGGGCCGGCGCACCTGGCCGCCTTGCGCACGGAAGGCGCAACGGTGCATCTCGCCGCGCCCGCCGGTGGCTTCGCACCGGACACAACGCTCGACGGCGCACCCGCGGCCGAGGCGGTACTCTCCTACGACGAAGGCCACGCGTCGGCGCTGCGCAGCGGCAGCCTGCTGCTGATCGTAATCAAGCGCGGCGACCGGCTCTATCTGCGCGTCAAGGACGCCGACTCGCCCGCGCGGAGCGGCTTTCACGGCCTGAACTGGTATCCGGTCAGGCCGGAGTACCGGATCGTCGCCCAATGGATACCGTCAGGAGGAGCGGCCACCCTGGTCGTCCCCAACATCCTCGGTCAGGTAAGCCACGAGTCTTCGCCCGGCATGGCGGAGTTTCCCTTGTACGGCCAGACCATCCGGCTCTTTCCCATCGTCGAGGGGCCGGGGTCGCTGTTCTTTATCTTTCGCGACCCGACCAGCAAGGCCGACAGCTACCCTGCCGGCCGCTTCCTCTACACCGGCCTGCCGAGCAACGGCGTCGGGCGGCACGGGACGCTCGTGCTCGACTTCAACAAAGCGGAGAATCCGCCCTGCGCCTACACCCCGTTTGCCACCTGCCCCTTGCCGCCGCAGCAGAATCGTCTCACGGTGCCGCTCCCGGCCGGCGAACGGCGCTATCGCGCGGAAGACTGAGTCTCACAGCGGCCGGCCGTTATCCTCCCTCTACCGCCGCCTGTTCTTGCCGGCAACACGCGATCATGCCTCACGTTCAACGAACCGGTGCCGCTCCTTTGCTACCATAGAGGTCTTGCACCTGATCTTTATCGAAACGATGCAGCCTCGTGGAGCGTAACAAACTCGCCGATGTGGTAACAAGACGGCGCAGTCAATCGGCCACCCTCAGGGCAGGTCGCCCCTTAGCGGGAACACCCCAAACTCGAAGAGGAACCTTACTGCATGATCCTTCCCGCAACGGCACTTTCCTCACCTTCGCCTGATCTTTCCCTCCGCACGGTCGCCTACTTCTCCATGGAGATCGCGCTGTCGCCGGCGCTGCCTACCTACTCAGGCGGGCTGGGAATGCTGGCCGGCGATACCCTGCGCTCCGCCGCCGACACCGCCGCGCCCATGGTTGCCGTCTCGCTGGCGCACCGCCGGGGGTACTTCCGCCAGAAGCTCGACAGCGTCGGCCAGCAGACCGAGCAGGATGTTCCCTGGTCGCCCGAAATCACGCTGCCCCCGGCCGCCCAGACCGTGACGCTGACCATGCAGGGCCGCGAGATCGTCATCCGCGCCTGGCGCTTCGACGTCATCGGCGTCACCGGACACGTCATCCCGGTGTTTCTGCTGGATACCGACGTCGAAGCGAATACCCCCTACGACCGCCAACTGACCGACCACCTGTACGGCGGCGATACCTACTATCGGCTCTGCCAGGAGACGGTGCTCGGCCTCGGCGGCATCAAGCTGCTGCAGGCGCTCGGCTGTAAACCCGGCGTGTACCACATGAACGAGGGCCACGCCGCGCTGCTGGCGCTCGGTTTGCTCGAAGAGCAATTGCAGGGCGCGCCGCTCTCGAGCGCGACCGAAGATACGGTCGCCGCCGTGCGCAGCCAGTGCGTCTTCACCACCCATACGCCGGTCCCCGCCGGGCACGACAAGTTCGGGCTCGACCAGATGTACCAGGTGCTCGGACCGGAGCGGGCAAAGGCCATCGAAGCGACCGGCTGCCTGCACGACAGCCTGCTCAACATGACCTATGTGGCCCTGAAGTTCTCACGCTACGTCAACGGCGTCGCCATGCAGCACGGCAAGGTCTCGCAGAAGATGTTCCCGGAGTACACGGTCCACGCCATCACCAACGGCGTCCACACCGCTACCTGGCTTTCAGAGTCCTTCCAGGAACTGTTCGACGCCGAGGTGCCGGGCTGGCGCGTCGACAACCAGTATCTCCGCTCCGTCTACGGCATCGCTCTCGAGCGGGTCGCCGCCTGCCACAGCAAGGGCAAGCAGCGCCTCTTCGACACCGTAGCCAGGCGGACCGGCGTCCAGTTCAACCCGAGCGTGCTGACCCTGGGATTTGCTCGCCGCGTCGCCACCTATAAACGCGCCGGCCTGCTGTTGCACGATCCGGCGCGGCTCATCCGCATCGCGGAAAAGATCGGCGGCCTCCAGATCCTGTACGCCGGCAAGGCCCATCCCGCCGATACCGCGGGCAAGGGTCTCATCCGCGATGTCTTCGCCGAGGCGGCGCACCTGAACTCGAGCTTCATCAAGATCCTGTACCTCGAAAACTACGACTGGGACCTGGGCGCGCAGCTGACGCAAGGGGTGGATGTCTGGATCAACACGCCCCGTCGCCCGTACGAGGCTTCGGGCACCTCGGGCATGAAGGCCGCCCTGAACGGCGTCCCTTCGCTCTCGATCCTCGATGGCTGGTGGATCGAGGGCTGCGCCGAGTCGGTCACCGGATGGGCGATCGACGACGCGGAAACCGAAGCCATGGAGGCCGAAAGCCTGTACGTAAAGCTCGAAAATGCCATCGCCCCCATGTACGCCAAACCCGCCGCCTGGGCGCGGATGCAGCAGCACTGCATCGCCATGAACGGGACCTTCTTCAACACCCAGCGAATGCTCGGCCAGTACTTTACCAACGCCTACTTCCCGCGCGAGATGGTTCTTCCGGAACCGGCAGCCGCCTTTTTTGTCGAGAAGCGCAAGAAGTCTCCCGCCGCGGCGGAGCCTGTCCTCGTCTGAGGCCGCCCGCAAACTTCTCAGGGAACTGCTTCGTGCGGTGGTTCAGGACGCGGACTCAAGTCGCCGGTACCCGCTTCCGTATCCCGGATAGGTGCGTGATCGCGGCGGGTCTGCCGCGCGAGCCCATCATCCGCACCCCACCCCTGCTCTGCGTGGAGGTCCTCTCCCCGCGCGACACCCTCAAGGCCATGCGTACGCCCGCGTCCAGGACTTCCTCGACATGGGCGTCCCACCGTCTGGTCGTCGAACCCGAAACC
>CAXTWP010000222.1:3039-5229 GCA_964247945.1 uncultured Acidobacteriaceae bacterium
ACCCGCAGGCCCACACCGTCACGGCCACAGGCGTCACCGAACCAACCACCGGCAGCCTTCGCGCCGAAGACACTCCGATCGAACTCTCCCTCGCTGAGGTCTTCCCCACGCTCGACCGATGCATAGGCTCCAGACACGTCTTGAGTGGCACAATCAACCGAGAGCATAATGGAGCTGCGAGGTTGCGTATGGCAACGGCCAATCTATCCCACCTCATCCCGGTGGAGCACTACCTGAACACCACCTATCGCCCCGACGTAGACTACGTGGACGGCGAGCTCGAAGAGAGGAACGTGGGCGAAGTCGATCACGGCGATCTCCAGTTCCACGTCGCCAACCTGCTTCGCAACCGGCAAGGAGAATGGTCCTGGACATGGATCCCCACGGCTTGGATCGTCGACCCCGAAAACCGCACGGCCCACACCGTCACCGACACCGGAATGACCGAACAAACCACCGGCACCCTCCGAGCCGAGGGTACACGGATTGAGCTTGGCGTCGAAGACATCTTCAGGACATGAGACGTTTAGCTGCAAAGTTAGCTACTGCTGCAGCTGCAAAGGTAGAGTGATGGCCACCATTCAGCAGGACGACTTCATTCAGAGCGTAGCGGACGCGCTCCAGTACATCAGCTTCTACCATCCGGTGGACTACATCACCAACCTCGCTCGCGCCTTTGAGCTGGAGGAGAGCGCGGCCGCAAAGGACGCCATCCGGCAGATCCTCATCAACTCGCGGATGTGCGCCGAGGGACACCGGCCCATCTGCCAGGACACCGGCATCGTGACGGCCTTCGTCAAGGTCGGCATGGAGACGCGGTGGACAGCTTCGTCCGCCGGGATGCTGACCATGCAGGAGATGGTCGACGCCGGGGTGCGGCGGGCATGGCTTGACCCCGACAACACGCTGCGGCCGAGCCTTCTGCGCGATCCCGCCTTCAGCCGCAAAAACACCAGCGACAACACCCCGGCGATGGTGGTGGTCGAGATGGTGCGGGGCGGCGAGGTGGATGTGACCGTCGCGGCCAAAGGCGGCGGCTCGGAGGCCAAGAGCCGGTTCGCCATGCTGAACCCCTCGGACTTGATCGTCGACTGGGTGCTCAAGACGCTGCCCGGCATGGGCGCGGGCTGGTGTCCGCCGGGGATGCTGGGCATCGGGATCGGCGGCACGGCGGAAAAAGCGATGGTCCTGGCCAAGGAGTCGCTGATGGACCCGATCGACATGCAGGAGTTGATCGCGCGCGGGCCGCGGACGAAGATTGAAGAGCTGCGGGTCGAGCTGTATACCAGGGTCAACCGGCTGGGCATCGGGGCGCAGGGGCTGGGCGGCCTCACCACCGTGCTCGATGTCAAGATCCTCGACTTCCCGACGCACGCGGCGAATCTTCCCATCGCCATGATCCCGAACTGCGCGGCCACCCGGCACCTGCACGTTCACCTCGACGGCTCCGGCCCGGTCATGACCGCACCGCCGCCGCTCGACGCCTGGCCGAAGCTGGCGATGGACACGCACTCCGCGCGCCGGGTGAACCTGAACACGCTGACGCGCGAGAACATCAAGACCTGGAAGCCGGGCGAGGTGGTGCTGCTCTCCGGGCGGCTGCTCACCGGGCGCGATGCCGCGCACAAGCGCATGACCGACATGCTGTCGCGCGGGGAGGCGCTGCCGGTCGATCTGCGCGGCCGGTTCCTCTACTACGTGGGCCCGGTCGACGCCGTGCGCGACGAGGCCGTCGGGCCGGGGGGGGCCGCCACGGCGCCCCGGCGGGGGGAGGTGGCCCGGCCCCGGGGGGGCCTGCCGGTCCGACGACGGCAACCCGAATGGACAAGTTTACCCGGCAGATGCTGGCGGAGACGGGCTTGCTGGGGATGATCGGCAAGGCGGAGCGCGGGCCGGTGGCGATCGACGCCATCCGGGAGTTCGAAGCCGTCTATCTCATTGCCATCGGCGGCGCGGCCTACCTGGTGTCGAAGGCGATCCGGTCGGCCAAGGTGCTGGCCTTCGCGGACCTCGGCATGGAGGCCATCTACGAGTTCGAAGTGGAAGACATGCCGGTCACCGTGGCGGTGACCAGCGACGGCGAGTCGGTGCACCAGACCGGGCCGGCGGAGTGGGCGGCGCGGATTGCGGCGGGCCAGAACTCGTCACTGGGCGGGGTGCCGATCCTGGCTGAGGGACGCAACGGGTGCC
>CAXTWP010000223.1:0-5215 GCA_964247945.1 uncultured Acidobacteriaceae bacterium
CGTAGAGCCTGCTCGTAGAGAGCGAGGGTCTGTGCGCGTCCATTGGCGGCGGCGGCGGGAGGCGGGTCGCCGGCAAGCGTGCGCGGAGCACGTTTTGCGGTGGGGATCTTCGCGGTCTTTGTCTGGGCCATGGCGTTCTCGATCATGTGAGACGAGGGGAACATTGATTCATTATCGGCAGAAAGGCGGGTGTCCTCTACCGGAAAGCCGATCGCTGTGCGCGCTGGTCTCGTGTGCGATTTATACGCAGATTGGGGCCTCAGGTCAACTACAGTTCTGACGGTAGAGGACAGGGTTGAGCTCGGGATCGTTGTACATCTTCATCTGGCGATAGAGCTTGAAGCGCCGGTTGCCGGCGATGACCTCGGTCCAGAGAAGGTCCAGGCAGTGAGCAAGGTCGGCGCGCTGCTCCTCCAACAATAAGAGACGCTGGCAGTTACGGCTGCGATGGGCGGGGGTGGCGGAGGGCCGATTGGCCTCTTCGCGGGTGTGATAGATCTTGAGAGCGAGGATGGATAGGCGGTCGAGAATCAGGCCAGGCGTCTCGGAGTTCATGGGAGCGTCACAGTTCTGGCAAAGGCCGGCCTCGTCGAGCCAGCGAAGGAGCCACTGATCCATCTGCTCGACCAGGTCGTTGCGGCGCTGGTTGAGGCGGTCGATGGCGTGCTTGTCGGCGGCGATATCGGCGTCGGTGGCGGCGGGGTCGCGGGCGAGGTCTTCCTCGTGCCAGAGATCGAAGTTGGCGCGATGGTTGCCGATGGCGAGTTCGGCGAAGGCGGGGTCGTCGTTCAGAGTGTAGGAGTGAGGCGGCAAGGTATCATCGTGCCAATCGATGGTCGCCTGGTCGTGGAGCCGGGGGATTGCGGTGAGATCGGGCATGGGTGCGGGCGCTTGCGGACGACGATGCGCTTACTAGAACTGTAACAGGATTAGAATCAAGATGCGGATGGACGGCGGGAGGCTCGGCGTGGACAAGACGATTCGCCGCGTGACGGACATTGAAGAGCAGGACGCTGAGAACTATCGATACTGGCAGGGGCTGTCAATCGGGGAGCGGATCATTGCAATCTCGGAGATGAGCGCGGCCGCGTATGCCGCAGAGGGGGTGGAGGATGGGCATGACGCCGGATCAGCGCGAGTTCTTGTCCGTGTTGAACGCCCATAAGGTACGGTATCTGCTGATTGGCGGATACGCTGTAGGGATACACTCCGAGCCCCGCACAACCAAGGACCTTGACATCTTCATTCGCTCAGACGAGCAGAACAGCGAGGCGGTGTACCGCGCGCTTGCAAACTTCGGTGCCCCGTTGAACGGGTACGGACCGGAGGACTTCTACGATGGAACAACCTTCCAGATCGGACAGCCGCCGAGCCGGATCGACATACTTCAAAAGATCGACGGAGTTGAGTTCGACGAGGGCTGGGAATCACGTGTGGAAGGCGTCGTGGAAGGAACGACGGTGCCGGTTATCTCAGCTGACAAGCTGGTGCAGAACAAGCTAGCTTCCGGGCGGGCGCGTGACCTGGCCGACGTGGAAGCGATCAGAGCCGCTGTCCGGGCAAAGCAGGGAAGAGCGGACGATCTTGGCTGATGTAGGTCGAGTGCTCATCTACCGCTTGGGAAGTTTAGGCGACACGGTGGTGGCGCTGCCGGCGCTTCATCTGGTGGCGAGGGCGTTTCCGGGAGCGGAGCGGCGGATGCTGACGAACTTCCCCATCCATGCCAAGGCTCCGGCGGCAGCGGCGATTCTGGAGGGGTCAGGGCTGGTCAGCGGGTACTTCCGGTACGCGGTGGGGACACGGAGTCCGCTGACGCTGCTGAAGCTATGGTGGGAGTTAGTGCAGTGGAGGCCGGCAGTGCTGGTGTATCTGGCTCCCGCGCGCGGGGTGAAGGCGGCGCGGCGGGATGCGGCTTTCTTCCGGTTGTGCGGAGTCAGGCGACTGGTGGGTGTCCCCACGACGGAAGAGATGCAGACGAACCGGGTGCAGGTGGACGGAACGTTGGAGTATGAGGCGGAGCGGCTGTCGCGGAACCTGGGCGAACTCGGGGACGCTAGCCTGTCGGAGGCGGCGAGTTGGGATTTGGGTCTGACGGAAGCGGAGAAGGCAAAGGCGGCTGACGCTTTGGAGGAGTTGAAGGGGAGACCCTTTGTCGCGATGAGCATTGGGACGAAGTGCCAGGCGAACGATTGGGAGCGGGAGAACTGGCGGGAGTTGCTGGGCCGGATTGCCGCGGAATATCCTGAGCACGGGCTGGCGATCACGGGAGCGGCAGTCGACCGGGAGTACAGCGACGCGGTGGCGCACGGTTGGCGAATGACCGGGATAGCGGGGCCGGTGCTCAATCTTTGTGGCACGTTGACGCCGCGGGAGAGCGCGGCGGTGTTCGCTCGGGCACGCGTGTTTCTGGGTCATGACAGCGGTCCGATGCACCTGGCGGCAGCAGTGGGAACACCGTGCGTCGCGGTCTTTTCGGCGCGGGGCAAGCCGCGGACCTGGTTTCCGTATGGAAAGCGGCACCGGGTGGTCTATCACCAGGTGGATTGTGCCGGATGCGGGCTGGAGACGTGCGTGGTGGAGGGAAAGAAGTGCATTCGGTCGATCACCGTCGACGAGGTGCGCGAGGCGGTGCGGGAGGCGCTGGATGACTCTCCGCCTTCACCAACGCAGTCGGCGATACTCGATTAGGTGATCCGCAATCTTCGCCTTATATTTGTGTATGCTGAGCACAGGGAACAGCCCCACGAGAGCCCTGGGGAACGATGAGCGGTTGCCAAGCGGTGCGCTCTCGGCGGACGACGCCAACAAACTGGACGCACTCGGCTTTATCGTAGTTGCGAACGCTCTGCCACCTAAAGGCCTTGCAGAGGTTGCCACCGCCTACGACCGGGCGATGGCGTGTGGACGGGAGCCGGACTTGAGGGCGGGAAGTACAACTATCCGTCTCAACGACTTTGTGAATCGAGGGCCGGAGTTCGATGGTATCTACCTGCATCCGCCGTTGCTTGCCGCGTCCCGCCACATCGTGGGAGGTCCTATCAAGCTGAGTTCTTTTCTCGGCAGGACGCTTCGGCAGCTCTCCGGCCCGCAGGAACTCCATGTGGATCTTCCGCGCGACTCCGAAGATCGTCCCATGGCGGGTTTCATTCTAATGATCGACGATTTCGTGCTGGACAACGGAGCCACGCGTTTGTGCCGGGATCGCATCTCTGGCCCGCAGTTCCTGAACACGAAGCACTGAACCTCGGAGGCGACTATGACGGGCAGGCGGTGGCTTGCGGCACGGCTGGCTCGATGATTATCTTCGATGCTTCAGTCTGGCACGGTCATATGGCGAACAGGACGCTTCAGTGGCGGCGTTCCCTGCAGGGCTATTTTGTAAAACGGGAGGCGCGCTCCGGGACGGATTGGCTCTCGCGCATGCTGCCGGAGACACTTGAGCGCCTTGGACCGTGCGCGCGGTATATGCTGGCGTTGCCGGAGTGGGAGTCGTAGCGGTATGAAGCAGTCGTTTCTACGTGTGGTGGTATGTACCTTGACAGTGCTGTATGTGAGCCGCGGCATCGCGGCCCAGGACCTCGCCACGCCTTCCACAACGGCGCAGAGCGATACGTTTACGAATCCTCTGCTGCATACCGGGCCTGATCCGTGGGTGGTGTGGTGGCATGGGTACTACTACTACTCGAACACGTCGGGGACGAACCTGACGCTGCGCAAGACGGCTGACATTACGGACCTGCGGAGCGCGGAGAAGAAGGTGGTGTGGACGCCGGAGCCTGGTCAACCATGGTCAAATGAACTGTGGGCACCGGAGCTGCATCGCTGGGGCGACAAGTGGTATATCTACTTCGCGGCGGACGCGGGGGATAACGCTTCGCACCGGATCTACGTTGTCGAGAACGACCATGACGATCCGGTCGATGGCCAGTGGACATTCAAGGGCAAGCTCAGCGATAAGAGCGATCATTGGGCGATCGATGCGACCGTCTTTGAGCTGAAAGGGCAGCATTATCTCGTCTGGTCGGGGTGGAAGAACGCCGAGGACGGGGAACAGGACATCTTCATCGCGCATATGAGCAGTCCGTGGACGATCGATTCGCCGCGTACGCTGATCTCAAAGCCGAAGTACGCCTGGGAGAAGCACGGTGACCTGCCGCGGAAGCATGTCAACGTGAACGAAGGACCAGAGGTACTGCTGCATGGGGACAAGATGTTTATCGTGTTCTCGGCCTCGGGGTGCTGGACCGACTTTTACGCGCTTGGCCTGCTGGAGGCGAACACAGGGGCCAATCCGCTGAAAGCACGGAGCTGGAAGAAGGCGGACCGCCCGTTGCTCAGCACGGACCCGGCGGCGCGGGCGTTTGGGCCCGGACACAATGGCTTCTTCAAGTCGCCCGATGGCACACAGGACTGGATTATTTATCACGCCAATCCGGAGCCGGGGGAGGGTTGCGGCAACTTCCGGTCGCCTCGCATCCAGCGGTTCAGTTGGGATGAGCTTGGGCGGCCTCAGTTTGGAGAGCCGGTTCCGTTAGGGCAGCCGCTGGAGAAGCCCGCCCGGTAGATTGCACGGTACTTTGGCAGGTGTAGCCATTGGGGATTCAACGTATGGAAGCAAGAAGGTTCTCCGAAGAGACCCGTCCATCCGTTAGAGTTCTAAGGTGATGGTCAGACGGGGTTGTGTCGCGGCGATAGTGGTGCTGTTGTTCGGGGTGATGATCGCGGAGGTGGGGCTGTCGACGCGGCGGCTTTCACTGAGTTGGGACGAGGGCGACCACATCTACGCGGGATACATGAACTGGAAGCACCGCGAGTACAGCCTGAACCCGGAGCATCCGCCGCTGGTAAAGCTGGTAGCGGTGGTGCCGTTGTTACCGCTGGATCTGAAGGTGGCTCCGCGCAAAGGGCGCTACTTCAAAAGTGAGTCGTACTACGGCGGTCGGGAGCTGCTGTTTCGGAACGACCCGAAGTACGGTGGCCGCTACCCCGCCGATACGCTGATCTTCCGGGCTCATATGGCGGTGATGGTGTTTTCGCTGCTGGTCGCTTTGCTGCTGTTGATTGCGGGGAACACGATGTTTGGACAGCTTGCAGGCCTGATCGCGATGGCGCTGTGGGTCTTCGACCCGACGGCGCTGACGAATGCGCCGTTTGTGACGACCGACACAGGCGCTGCGCTGGGCTTCTTTGCGAGTGTCTTTGGCTTGTACCGGTT
>CAXTWP010000224.1:0-5175 GCA_964247945.1 uncultured Acidobacteriaceae bacterium
CCCCAGCCCCGCTTCACCCCGTTGGCCGGAAACACCCTCGAAGACGAACTCGCCCTCGGCGAACTCCACCTCCGCCTCGAAGCCGACTTCCGCGACAAACGCCGCGCCTTCCTCCACGAAAAAACCGCCGAACTCGAAGCCCAGTTCCAGGCCAGACTCGAAGCCGCCGTGGAAGCCCGCCTCCACCAACTCGCCCCGCCAGCCGCTCTCTACCTCACCCCGCAACCGGAACTCCAACCCGCCACCGCCTGATCAAGACCCGGAGTCAGCCAGACAGGCAGAAAAGAACCGGGTGCAACCCCCATCCAGTGGGTTGGCTCTAATCGGTCTGAAACCGGCTTCGCTGCCGACCGGCTGCGCCGTGTGCGCTGCCGCTCTGTCTAAAATCTCGTCCTGATCGGCACCGATAACCATGTTGCGCACCCCTGCTTCGACCTACCGAATCCAGCTGCACAAGGGCTACACCTTCGACGATGTCGCCGCATCGGCCCTGTATTTACAAGAACTTGGCATCACCCACGTCTACTGCTCGCCTTACCTGCAGGCATCGCCCGGCAGCATGCACGGCTACGATGTGGTCGACCACCAGCGCGTCAACGACGAGCTCGGCGGCCGCGCCGCCCACGGCCGCTTCTGCCGCGCCCTCAGCGACCTCGGCCTCGGCCAGGTGCTCGACATCGTCCCCAACCACATGTCGCTCGGGGCCGAAAACCGCTACTGGTGGGACGTCCTTGAAAACGGCACCGCCAGCCGCTACGCCTCCTTCTTCGACATCGACTGGCAGCCGCAGGAGGAGCGCCTCCGCGACAAGGTCCTCGTTCCCGTTCTCGCCGACCAGTACGGCCGCGTCCTTCAGGCCGGCGACATCAAAGTCGCCCGCAACGGCACCGCCTTCGTCGTCGAGGCCGCCAGCCAGGCGCTCCCCGTTGCCCCGCGCTCGCTCCCCGTCATCCTCATGCGCGCCGCCGAGTACGCCAAAAGCGACCTGCTCAGCTTCCTCGGCATCTCGTTCCGCCGCCTCCCCGAGCCGGCCTCCTGGGACCGCAACAAGATCCTGGCGCGTCATCGCGATAAGCAGGTCCTCCTCAGCCTGCTCGCCCGGCTCTGCTCGGAAGAAGAAGGTGTCTGCGAGGCCATCGACCGCGCCGTCACCGAGCTGAACGCCAACCACGACGCCCTCGACGACTTCCTCAACCAGCAGAACTACCGCCTCGCCTACTGGAAGACCGCCGACCAGCAGCTCGGCTATCGCCGCTTCTTCGATGTCAACACCCTGATCGGCCTCCGCGTCGAACGCGAGCACGTCTTCGAGGAGACCCACGCCCTCATCCTCGACTGGCTCGACCGCGGCGTGCTCGACGGCGTCCGCGTCGACCATCCCGACGGCCTCCGCGATCCGCTCGAATACTTCCAGCGCCTGCGCAAGGCCGCGCCCGAGGGCTACATCGTCGGCGAAAAGATCCTCGAGCCCGGCGAGTACCTGCCCGAGAGCTGGCCCATCGAAGGGACCAGCGGCTACGACTTCCTCAACGTCGCCAACGGCCTGCTCGTCCGTCCCGAGGGCGTCGACCGGCTCTGCGACCTCTACGCCGCCTACACCGGCGAGCCGACCGACTTCGCCCTCATCGCCCATGACAAGAAGCTCAACGTGGAGCAGGAGGCGCTCGGCAGCGACGTCAACCGGCTCACCAGCCTGCTGGTCGACATCTGCGAGAACAACCGCAACCAGCGCGACTACACCCGCGCCGAGGCCCGCCGCGCCCTTCGCGAGGTGGCCGCCTGCTTCAAGGTCTACCGCACCTATGTTGTCCCCGAGCGCGGCGAGCTGACGGACGGCGACCGCGAGCACATCACCAAGGCCACCGAGTGCGCCAGGGGCAAGCGCACCGACATCGACCCCGGCCTGTTCGACTTCATGCGCGACCTCCTCACCATGGAGGTCAAGGGCAAACAGGAAGCCGAGTTCGTCATGCGGTTCCAGCAGTTCACCAGCCCCGTCATGGCCAAGGGCGTCGAGGACACCGCCTTCTACTGCTTCAACCGGCTGGTCAGTCTGTGCGAGGTCGGCGGCGACCCCGGCCGCAAAGGTCTCACCGTCGCCGAGTTCCACGACTACAACCGGACCATGCAGGCCACGCGCCCGCTGACCATGACCACGCTCTCGACCCATGACACCAAGCGGGCCGACGATGTCCGCGCCCGCCTTGCCACCCTCAGCGAGATACCGGACGAGTTCGGCGCGGCGGTCGACCGCTGGTCGGCGATGAACGAGCCGCTGCGCGCCGGCAACCTGCCCGACCGCAACACAGAATGGCTCCTCTACCAGACCCTCATCGGCGCCTGGCCGCTGACACTCGACCGCGCCAAGGCCTATATGCAGAAGGCCACCCGCGAGGCCAAGCAGCAGACCACCTGGACCGCCAACAACAAGGACTTCGAGGACGCCCTGAACGGCTTCATCGAGGGCTCGCTCGGGTCCGATGAGTTCGTCGCCGACCTGGAGCGGTTTGTCGACCGGGTGAAGCAGGCCGGCTGGGTCAACTCGCTCGCCCAGACCCTGCTGAAGTACACCTCCCCGGGAGTGCCGGACCTCTACCAGGGCAGCGAACTGTGGGACTTCAGCCTGGTCGACCCCGACAACCGGCGGCCCGTCGACTACGAGTTGCGCCGCAGCCTGCTCAAGGAGCTGTCGGCCCTGCCCACCGCCGAAAGCGCCGCTCTGGCCATGGAGCGCATCGCCGACGGTCTGCCCAAGCTCTGGCTGGTGCATCGCGCCCTGCTGCTGCGCAAGGAGCGTAAGGCCTGGTTCGACGCGGAGGCGGGCTACACGCCGCTCCCAGTCGCGGGCGGGAAGGCCGGCCACGCCGTCGCCTATCTGCGCGGCGAAAACGTCGTCACGGTTGTCCCCCGGCTGACCCTGACCCTGGGCGGAGACTGGCAGGAAACGACCGTCGAGCTACCGAAAGGCACATGGACGCATCGATTGACGGGAGTGGAGTTTGTCGGAGGAACGGTCCAGCTGGAGACGCTCTTCAAGGACTTTCCCGTCGCGCTGTTGACGCAAGAAAACAAAGAGGACAAGCGGAATGCATGAGTTTACGGTATGGGCACCCAACGCAAAGAAGGTCCAGGTGCAGGCGGGCGAAGACTTCTACCCAATGACCGGGCCCAACGATCGCGGCTACTGGAATGCGAAGGTTGAGCCGGCGGCGTACGGCATGGACTACGCCTTGCTGCTCGACGACGACACGACGGCGTCCCCGGACCCGCGCAGCGCGTGGCAGCCGCACGGAGTGCATGGTCCCTCGCGGCTCTACGACCAGAGCGCCTTTGCCTGGGACGACGCCCGCTGGCAGGGACCCCCGCTGACAGGCGCGGTCATCTATGAACTGCACATCGGCACCTTTACTCCCGAGGGCACCTTCGAAGCCGCCATCGCCAAGCTCGATTACCTCGTCGACCTCGGCGTCACGCACATCGAGATCATGCCCGTGGCGGCCTTTCCCGGCGAGCACGGCTGGGGCTACGACGGCGTGGCGCTCTACGCGGTCCGGGACATCTACGGAGGACCGGACGGCCTGAAGCGGCTGGTGAATGCCTGCCATGGGCGCGGGCTTGCCGTGCTGCTCGACGTGGTCTACAACCACTTCGGCCCGGTGGGCAACTACTCCGGCAAGTTCGGGCCGTACACCACCGACAAGCACTGCACACCGTGGGGCGCGGCCATGAACTTCGAAGACAAAGGGTCCGACGAGGTGCGCCGCTACTTTATCGACAACGCGTTGATGTGGCTGCGCGACTACCACATGGATGGGCTGCGGCTCGACGCCGTCCATGAGTTCGTCGATCGGTCGGCGATCCACTTTCTCGAGCAGATGTCGGCTGAAGTCGACGTAATGTCGGCGCGGCTGGGCCGGCGGCTGGTGCTGATCGCCGAGAGCGACCTCAACAATCCCTGCATTGTGCGTCCCCGCGAAGCCGGCGGCTACGGCATGGACGCGCAGTGGTCGGACGACTTCCATCACGCGCTCTTCACCCTGCTCCACGTGGAGGAGGGTAAGGGCTACTACGATGACTTCGGGTCGATGGGCGACCTGGCCAAGGCGCTGACCCGGATGTTCGTCTACGACGGCACCTACTCCGGATACCGCAACCGCAGCCATGGCCGGCCCGTGGACGGTCTTTCGTCGCACCACTTCATCGGCTTCATCCAGAACCACGACCAGGTCGGCAACCGCGCCACCGGCGACCGGCTGGAGCACATCGTCGGCGTGGCCAGGGCCAAGGTGGCGCTCGGCATCGTCCTGACCGCCCCCTTTATCCCGATGCTCTTCCAGGGTGAGGAGTACGCGGCCTCGACCCCGTTTCAATACTTTGCGGACCATGAAGATCCGCAGATGGCGAAGGCCGTCTCCGAGGGCCGCATGAAGGAGTTCGCGGCCTTCGGGTGGAAGCCTGAAGAGATACCCGACCCGGAGAAGCGCGAGACCTTTGAGCGGTCCAAGCTCAACTGGGACGAGGTGCGTGAGGGCAATCACACGGAGATGCTGGAATGGACACGCTCACTCATCCATCTGCGCCGCGGCTCGGTCTCGCTGAACGACGGCGATCCCGGACACACAGACGTGAAGTTCAACGAGGACAAGCGCTGGCTGACCATGCGCCGCGGCGGTGTGCTGGTGGTGTGCAACCTGGGCGCCGAGACGGTCGAGCTCGACAACCCCGGCGCGCTGCCGATCCGTCTGGCCTCGGACAACGGCATCTTTTTGACGGGCAAGGGCGTATGTGTGCCGCCGGACACGCTGGCGGTGCTGGCGGGCGAGGACGCGTAGCCGCCGCTTCAGCTTCTCTTCAGGTACGGTGACCTAGCATTGTCGCAGTGGATGGAGCGTCGAAGACCGGCAGAAACTTTCCCGGTGCTGGTTCGTACTCATCTTAAGTTCCTCAGCATGAGGGCTTCAGAACGGCGGGTGAGCGATGCGGTCGATGCGGGTGGAGTGGATAGTGCTGGCGGCGCTGGGGTTCGGGCAATCGCGGGCCGGAGCGCAGGCCCCGGCAGCCGCGGCGGCCAGGCCCGCGGCACCCTCGCAGCGCGGCACGGTCAAAGCGATCGCGGGCAACAGCCTGACCGTGACCACCGACGCGGGCGCGCAGATCGTTGTGACCGTACCGGAC
>CAXTWP010000225.1:0-5172 GCA_964247945.1 uncultured Acidobacteriaceae bacterium
CGTCATCGCCTGCGGCCCCAACGGCGATGACGTCCCCTGGACGCGCGGCATTATGCGCTCGATCACGCGCGACCACCTCCCCGCCGGCCTCTCCGTCCACTACTACACCTCCGGCGACGCTCAGCGCTTCGCCCAAGGCGACGCCCTCACCTTCACCCCCGACGAACACTACGATCTCCTCACCCGCGGCTCCTACATGGAGCAGATCATCACCCACCATTGGGACGCCCTCGCCGAGGTCGACACCCGCCATCGCGTTAAGCTCGTCGTCGACGAGTGGGGCGCATGGTACGGCAAAGGCACCGAACTCCCCCGCGTCCCCGGCGGCCCGGAGTACAACCTCTCCCAGCAGTCCACCATGCGCGATGCCCTCTTGACCGGCATCACCCTCGACATCTTTCAGCGCCACGCCGACAAGATGCTCATGGGCAACGTCGCCCAGACCGTCAACTGCATCCACTCGCTCATGCTCGCCCGCGAGGACAAGTTCACCGTCACTCCCACCTTCCACGTCTTCCAGATGTATCTTCCGCATCGCGGCGCGCAGTCGCTCAGGGTCGAGTTCGCCGCGCCCTCTATCGAAAACAAGCTCGCTACCCTGTCGCCGGTCGGCGGAGCGAGCACCATCGGCTCCACCCAGCCCATCCCGCGCCTCGCCGGACTCAGCGGATCCGCCTCCATCAATGGCAGCGTGATTACGCTCAGCGTCGTCAACCCTCACCTCGATCACTCCCTCACCACCGAGGTATCCCTTCGCGGCATGTCCATCGTTTCGGCCGGCGGCACCGTCCTCGCCGGTCGGGACATCCACGATCACAACGACTTCGATCATCCCAACGCCGTCCACCCCATCCCCGCGATCACCCGAACGCCGGCCAAGGGCATCCTCGTCCATACCTTTCCCGCTGCCAGCGTCACCACGCTCCGGCTAAACACGTCATGAGAAGCTCCGCTCCTGGCGGTTTCTCGGGGATGTCAGCTTCAAAATAGAACTTAGGCATGCTCTTCGGTAACTATATCTTGCATCTTGAGTCAGCCGATCGGTGCAAACTACGACTAAGATGAGCACTTACCATGGCCGTTGAGAAGGAGTCGCCGATGATCGTCTTCGGAGTGTCGACTACATTTGAGCAGGAAGAGCGACACTCCGAGACTATCGTTCGCTGCTCCACAGCCCGCTTCTTCGCCGGTCTCGTTCTCCAGAGTCATTCCACCGAACTTCACGTCGACACGCAAGGTCTGAGCGCAACCGGCGATCTCGGCGGCTACAAAGACGGCCGCCTGCATCTGCCTTGGGATCGCGTTCGCGAGCTGCACTTTGCTCCCCAGGGCGTGGGGGAGATCGGCGGCTTATACGCGCGGGAGGGGAACCATTGCTCGCGCTGCATCCTTCCGCGCCTCTCCGAGCCCCAATCCCAGCAGATCATCGCGGTCATCGCACATCGCCTCCCGTTTCCCATGCGATCCATCATGACCGGGTTGGAGTACCCGATGCCTTTTCCTCCGCCGCCCTACCGTACATCCGCTAAATCGTTGCGGTTGTTACCGCCTGGGCCAACTCTCTAGGCACATTCACTCTCTCATGCTGTGAAGAATCGTTACCCCGGGAGAGAGCATGAGTCTGCAAGACGTATTTATTGAAGAGTTGCGCGACCTGTACAGCGCGGAAAATCAGTTGGTCAAGGCTTTGCCCAAGGTAGCCAAGGCAAGCTCCGATCCCGACCTGAAGGCCGCATTCACTCTCCACCTCGAACAGACCAAAGGCCAGGTCGAGCGCCTCAAGCAGGTCTTTCAGCAGCTGGGCAAAAAGCCCACCGGCCAACACTGTAACGGTATGGAAGGGGTAGTCGCCGAGGCCAAAGAAGCGATCGAGAGCGATGAAGAAGGGGCCGTCAAGGACGTGCAGCTCATCGGCGGCTCCCTGCGCATCGAGCATTACGAGATCGCCGGCTACACCGCCGCCATCGCCATCGCTAAGACCCTCGGCCAAAAGGAGATCGTCGCTCTGCTTACGGAGACCCTCAAGGAAGAGCAGAGCGCCGGTAAGATACTCCTCGCTCACGCCAAGCCTCTGCTGAAGGAAGCCGGTTCCCAAGAAGACGCGGAGCAGGAAGAGGATTCGGACGAACCCGATGATGAAGAAGAAGCCGAATCCGCTCGCAAGAGCGAACAGGATGAAGCTGAGGCCGCGCCCGAGCTGGCCGCTCGTAAAAGCAAGAGGAAGTAGCATCTCTGCTCATGGAGGAAGCCCCCGTTCCAGCGGGGGCTTTGTCGTCTACTCCTAACCCGCGTCCTGCATCCAGGTATCTGCATTATGTGCACCACCGTTCATCGCCGCCCAGCCTACAGCATTCTGCTTTTATCTGCGCTCACGCTGATGGCCTCGGCGGAGCCAATCCCCGTGCGTCATGTCCAGGGGGCATCCCGCGGATTTCTGGCCCTCAAAGACACCGCCGGCCATACGATCGGCTACGGCGATCTTATACAGACCGTCCGCGGCGAACGCGTGACGTCTCGCCTGACCTTCCACTTTCGTGACGGTTCGTTCGACGAAGATACGACCGTCTATAGCCAGCACGGCACCTTCAAGCTCATCACTGACCACCATATTCAGCGTGGCCCCTCATTCCCTAAGCCGCTCGACGCCTTCATCGACGCGGCCAACAGCACCATCGTCTCGCGCTCACGTGCACAGGACGGTACGGAAAAAGTAGAGACACAGCATCTGGACATGCCGCCGGACGTATCGAACGGCATGGCTCTTACCCTCATCGGCAACCTGGCCTTTGCGACGCCCGTCACCAGGCTGGCCTATGTCTCTTCGTCCACCGATAAGAGCCGCCTGGTCCACCTCGCTGTCAGCCCAGTTGGCCTGGTTCCCTTCACCGTGGCCGGCAGCACACGCAAGGCGATGGAGTTCGTCGTTCGCATTGAGTTGGGCGGCGTTGCCGGCGTGGTTGCGCCTCTTCTCGGCAAGCAACCCGACGACGTGCACGTCTGGATCGTCGACGGCGCGGTTCCCGTGGTGCTTGCCACCGAAGGTCAGTTGTATCAAGGTGGCCCAATCTGGCGAGTCGAACTTGCCAGTCCCACCTGGCCATCCCCTGAAAAGGCGCACTAGCGCCTACTCCGCGCCCGCGGGCGCGCCCTCGCCAGGCCTGTTCTTATTCAACAGAAACGCGCAGCACACCATGCCCACGGACATCCAGCACAGCATCCGGTACACATCCATATAGCCCAGCGCCGAAGCCTGTTGATTGAGCTGGTTATAGATGGTCGCCCGCGCCATGTTCGTTCCGTCCGGGCCGCTACCCAGCATGGAACTCAAACTACTCACCATGCCGGCATAGGCTTGGTTGCCGGGCTGCATCGAATCGACCAGCCGCGCCTGGTGGTACAGCGAACGGTTGGTCACCAAAGCTCCGGTCACCGAGATAAAGATGCTTCCCCCCACGTTACGCACAAAGTTGATCAACCCTGAGACTTGGTTCGACGCCTCCTTCGGCAGACCCACATAGGCCGCGTTGGTGATCGAGATAAAGCAAAATGGAATCGGAACCATCTGCAGGACTCGCAGGAAGCTCGCTTCGCCAAAGCTCATATCCAGCGTCACATGCGTCGAGACGTAGTAGTACGCGCCCGCGAAGAACGTGAAACCCAATGCTGCCAGATTGCGCGCCGGAAACCTGCCTGTCGCCACCCCTGCCGCAGGCATCACGATCACCAGGGCGATGCCGCCCGCGGTCAGCGCTAATCCCGCATTGGTCGCGGTATATCCCAGCAACTGCTGCAGGAACTGGGGCTGCAGCACCGTCGCCGCGTTCAACACACCGCCCACCAGCATCATCAGCAGGCAGCAGATCGCAAAGTTCTTGAACTTGAATAGCCGAAGATTCATGATCGGAGCCTTCGCCTTCAGCTCCCAATAGATCAACCCCCCGATGCCGAGGACGAACATCGCCGCAAAAAACCGTATGAAGTTCGAGGCAAACCAATCGTTCTCCTCGCCCTTATCGAGCGCCACCTGTAGGCCGCCCATCGCGACCGTCAGCAAACCCAAACCTATATAGTCAAGGCGCAGCAGGTTCTTGCGATCGGCCTTAATCCACGGCGGATCCTGCACCAGCCGGCTGGTCAGAATCAGCGCCAGTGCGCCCACCGGGATATTGATATAGAAGATCCATCGCCAGGAGTAGTTGTCGGTGATCCACCCCCCGATTGTCGGTCCGATCGACGGTGCCAGCACCGCCACCAGACCATAAAGCGCAAACGCCTGCCCCCGCTTCTTCTCTTCAAAGCTGTCTGCCATAATGGCCTGCGCCATCGGCTGCAACCCGCCGCCGCCCACGCCCTGGAACACGCGGCAAATCAGCAATATCGGCAGCGAAGGCGCAACCCCGCACAGAAAGCTTGAAACCGTGAAGATAACAATGCACGTCATGAAGAAGTTGCGCCGTCCCACCACCGACGAAGCCCACGCCCCGATCGGCAGAATAATCGCATTCGCCACCAGATAGCTCGTCAGCACCCACGTGCCCTGGTCCGTGCTCGCGCCCAGGTTCCCGGCGATGTGCGGCAGCGCCACGTTGGCGATCGAAGTGTCCAGTACCTCCATAAACGCCGCCAACGCCACGGTAGCCGCAATCAGCCAGGGATTGGCCTCCGGCTTCCATTGCGAATCCTGCGCCTGCGCCTCAGCCATTGCTTCTCCCGGCATACATGCCCCTACTCAGATTGCCCGACGCTGAAGAGAGATGCTTTTTCTCCCTCTTGCCCAGCAAGCACGGCGTACGCTTAACTGTGCCTGCTCCGTGGCCGGGTATCATACAAAGATGCTCCTTTGGAATCATGCGTCTCGCTTCACTCTGTTCGCTGCAACCGCCATCCTTGCCTCTGCCTTCGCTCGCGCTCAGACCGGCAGCCCGATCAACAATCAGATCGGCATCTACGCATCCCCCGTGTTCACTCGCGTCAGTAACTCCACGCCCGATCCCGGCCTCTACGCCTTTCTCGGCGCAAACCAGACCTCGCGCCTCTTCTCCGGCGTCGGCTTCGGCGCATACGACCAGTTCTTTCACGCTTCCATGGTCGACGCCGGCGTCGCCCTACGCGCCGGCCTCCAGAAGGGCGCAAACGCCCACCTCAACACCTTCCTCATCGGGGCGCGCGCCT
>CAXTWP010000226.1:0-5155 GCA_964247945.1 uncultured Acidobacteriaceae bacterium
CTCCAGCAGGGCCATGACGCCGCCGACGATGATGAAGAGTGGCCAGCTGCGTCCCCATCACAGGAGGTAGAAAGTGTCGAGAAAGAAGAGGAGGCCGATCAGAACGACCCATACCGGCGCCCGAAGCGCGCTGAAGAGCCGGAGGCGGTAGGCCGGGCTACCGTCGTCCGTCAATGCCTGCCCGGAGTTTGTCATTTTGCGGACAAACAGCCACACGCCCAACCCGATGACGATGAACGGGATCACCCGCTCGATAGGGAAGTGCCGAAACCAGCCGGAGCTTCCAAAGAAGAAGAGCAGGCCGAGCACGATCAGCCAGATCGCACCGGCCGGAAAGCGGCTTCGGCCGAGTTGCGGGTCAGGTAACGGCGTGGAGTACGCAGCCGCGTAAGGATCGGGGAAGGGAGGCATCGGGGCGTAAGTCTCGCGCGGCGCGCCCCAAGTGGCACCACCGTAGACCGGGTTGCCGGGCGTTTGGACGAAGTGGGGAGCGGATGGCGGAGTATACGGCGCGGCCGGGGTCCCTGTGGACGCGGCAGCCGGCGACGCCACCGGTGCAAGCGATGATGCCCCGGGTGCCGGCGATGAAGCCACGGGCGCGGTCGCGGGCCACGCCTTGCCGAAGCCGAAGCGTTCGCCGATGTCGTTCAGGCCGAAGGGATTGGGGAGCGGGGTGCCGTCACGGCGCGCGCGGGCGGTATGGTAGGCCTCAAACGCCTGATAGAAGATCCAGCCCGCAACCAAAATGCCAACGGCTCCGTAGCTGTCCGCAAGGCTGACCAGCACGACAAAGATGACGAGGTGGACGACGCCCTTAGCGTATTGCTCGTTGTACATCGCGCCGACGCCGGGGATCAACCCCAACGCACCGGCCAGCAGGGGATTGGGTGCTCCCGGCACCGGCGGAATAACAGGCATCGGCACCGTGGCAAAGTTCGGTGAGGCGGCGTTGGCCGCGGCGAGGCGGGCTGCCAGGCACGGCTCGCAGAAGGCCCCCGCTCCTACCGTGCGGACGCATTCGGCGCAGAGAGGCTTGCCGCAGTTCTGGCAGAAAGAGACACGTTCCCGGTCGGGATGATGGGCGCAGTTCATACACGGACTCCTTTCCGGGCGAAGCGGGTAAAGCTGGATGATGTACGAGGGAAGCCCACGGAACGTACAGCTGCGGCATTCCAGGTGTCGCGCCGGCTCTGGTGCCGGCTGGTGCCTGCCCCCGGGGGACGCGTTGGCTTTGCCTTCGGCTCGTCGGCCGGTTTCCTTTCTCCGTCGCCGGAGGATGCCGGCTCACTGTCGTTGACGCGCTGCAGGTCCCGGACGCGCGACTCCAGCTCATAGACCACGCGCAGGTTGGTGTAGTAACGGAGCAGGTGGGCGTCGGCCTGGTAGAAACTGCGGCGCATCGCGGCCGGTTTCAGGTCGGCCAGACGAAGCTGGTTCAGCCGGACGCCGGTAAGATTCAGCGTGAGCCCAATTGAAAAGAAGGCCATGGCCGCCGTCATCGCCAGGCGCGGTTGCAGCAGTGTGTGGGCCAGGGGATTGCGGCGAAAGGCGTTGCTTACGCGGCTGCGGAAGGGGAGCACGGTGCCGAGGCGCGTCGGTATTGCATCGGCTTGCGCCTCGTGCATTCCGGCAACGGCGAGACCCTCAAAGACCGCGGAACGACTCTCCTGGGCCTGGCCGCCGAAAGCCTGGCCGCGCAAGGCTTGAGCACCGGAGGTCTGGGTACCGGAAGTCTGGACCAAAATCCTTTCGAGCAGCGCCGCCGGGGGTTCCGGGTGAGGCGTCCGCAGCATCTCCAGCCAGGCCGCGCCGCGCTGCGCGTCACCCAGCATCTGGTAGCACGGGGTGCAGGTTGCTACGTGAAGGTCGAAGGCGGTCTGCTCTTCGGCAGACAGCGCGCCGTCGAGCACGTCGGCGAGCATCAGTTCGCATTGGCTGCACTGCTGGGCACCGGAATGGGAGAAGCCGCCGAAGGCGGGGGTGTTCTGTGCGCTCTGATCTGGGTTCGCCACGTTACATCACCTGCCCTTCTATACGTTGCAGAAGCCTTGCCAGTTCCCCGCGGCCCCGGCTGATGCGGCTCTTGACCGTGCCTTCGGGAATACGGAGCACCAGGGCGATCTCCTTGTAGTCCATGTCTTCCAGGTCGCGCAGGATCACCGCTTCGCGCAGCTCCGGTGAGAGCTCGGCCAACGCCGCCTGGATGCGCACCTTCAGCTCCATGCCCGCCACGTGCCGTTCCTGCGAGCGGCCCGGATCGACCAGCCGCTCGGCCATCGTCGGGCCGTCCTCCTCGCCCTCGAAGGTGGCGTCGATCGATTCGGTCGCGCGCTCCATCCGCGTCCGACGGAAGTGGTCGACCAGCAGGTTGCGGGCCATCGTCGTGATCCAGGTCTGGAAGCTTCCCTTGGCCGTATCGAAGCTGGGGAGATTGCGGTAAACCTTTAGAAAGACGTCCTGCGTCAGGTCCTCGGCATCCGTGCCGGAGCCGGTAAAGCGATAGCAGATGGCGTAGATGCGGCGGTGCTGCGCGACGACCAGTTGCTGCCAGGCCTGCTGGTCGCCCGCCATGCAGAGCACCACCAGCCTGGCCGTCGCCGCTTGCGCCGCCTCGTGGGCGGCCGCTTCTTCGGGAGTTCGCGCCAACTTCGCCTCATGCGCCCGCACACTCTGGGTAGGCTGAAGTGTATCGCGCGGGCGCGCCTGCGGAGGCTCGCCCGGCGGAGGCGGAACCTTACCGGAAACCGGCACACGCGGGGCGGCACCGCCTCCACCCGCAAAGCCGAAGCCGGCCGGGACCGACATGTGCAGAACGCCCATGCGCGACGGTACGCATGGACGTCCCGCTTAGTTCCGTCAAGGCTTGAGGCGTCAGGGAGCGGTCGCAGGGATCACGCCGCAGGCGATCCGGTTTCCCGCATTGCCGGTCGGGTCGGTCTTCATGTCGTCCGGCTTCTCATGCACCATGATCGCGTGGCCCAGCACCGAGTTCGGTGCCGCCGGGTCGAGCGACAGGTAGTCCACCTTGAAGCTCACCTGCGCCGTATGCTGCTCGCCGACAGTGATGTTCTGGGGCAGATCGCCTGCGTGGTGGCCCATCGGGTTCATGGTGCCGTGCTGCTTGCTGTCGGGGTTCAGGTGGCCGCCGGCGGTCTTGAAGTCCGGCGCGTCGCAGACGCCGTTCTGGTGGATGTGCACGGCATGTTCGCCGATCGGCAGGTTCTTCAGGTTCAGCTTGACGGTCAGCTTCCCCTTGCCCTGCTGGAAGGTGGCCGTCCCGGCGTCCTCCCCGGTGGAGGTCTTCAAGGCAACGACGACCGATTGCTTCGCCTTGGCGAAGGCGGGAGCGGCAAGCAGACACAGACAAAGAGCAGCGAGCGATGTACGCATGGCAGATTCTCCTCGATTTAGATGCACCGCCAGCATACCTTAGCCTTTTAACTTGGTGATTGCCCTTCAGCTTGAAGCCGCAAGATTCTCGATGTTGCGAAAACCTGTGCGATACGGCATACTAATCGGAGTGGCTCAACACCCGTTGGCCAGTCGAGACCACGCCCGAACAGAGAAGCGTTTGTGGGGTGGAAGACAGAAGGAACCATGGCACAAAAACTATCCAAAAATCTGACGAAGGCGCGCGCTTTGGTTGAGCCGCGTCCTTACGCTCTGGCGGACGCCGTCCCCCTGCTGCAGAAAGCCAAATACGCCAAGTTCGACGAGACCGTCGACCTCACCATGAGGTTAGGCGTCGATCCCCGCCACGCCGACCAGATGGTCCGCGGCACGGTCGTTCTACCCCACGGGCTCGGTAAGACCAAGGTCGTGGCCGTCATCACCTCCGGCGACAAGATCAAGGACGCTGAGGCGGCCGGTGCAGATTTCTTCGGCGGTGAAGAGCTGGTCGAGCGCATCCAGAAAGAAGGCTGGACCGCCTTCGACGCTCTGATCGCCACCCCCGACATGATGCGTTCCGTCGGCCGTCTCGGCAAGGTGCTCGGACCCAAGGGTCTAATGCCGAACCCCAAGACCGGCACGGTAACCACGGACGTTGCCGGAGCTATCCGCGAGATCAAGGCCGGCAAGGTCGAGTTTCGCACCGACAAGACGGCGCTGGTGCACGTTCCGGTGGGCAAGCTCTCCTTTGACCCGCAGAAACTGGTCGACAATGCGACGACCGTCATTAGCAGCGTGTTGAAGGCGAAGCCGTCGGCGGCGAAGGGCAAGTACATCAAGGGCATTACGCTTAGCTCGACGATGGGCCCCGGCATTCAGCTCGACAACGCGGTCGCCGAAGCGGCCGGCCGCGCCTAAGTTCCGTAACCTGTAGCCGGCCGGCACTGGACGCGTGAGCGCGGTGCGGCAAGAAACGTAAAGAGGATTCAGTTATGCCATTAAGCAGAGCAGCCAAGAAGGTCAAGGTCGAGAGCTTGGCTGGCGAGTTGCAGAGTTCCACCTCCGCCATCATAGGCACCTTTGCCGGGCTTACCGCGTCGAAGGACTTTGAGCTGCGCAAGGCCGTGCGCGCGGCGGGCGGAAGCTACCACGTCGTCAAGAACAAGCTGGCCGCGAAGGCCTCGCAGGGGTCGAAGATCGAGGCCGCGCTGCAGGGGCTGAAGGGCGTCTCGTCGGTGGCCTATACCTCGGGCGATCCGGTCGCGATGGCGAAGGCGCTCTCGACCTGGGTTAAGGACAACGCGGAGTTTACCTTCAAGCTGGGCATCGTCGACGGCAAGGTGATCACGGTTGAGGAGATCGGCGCGCTGGCCACCATGCCGGGCAAGGAAGAGCTTTTCTCGAAGCTCCTCTTCCTCATCCAGTCTCCGGCGCAGCGTCTGGCGACTGTCATCACCGCCACCGGGCGCGATCTGGCCGTGGTGATCAACCAGGCCGTCGAGAAGGAAAAGTTCACCGGCGCGGCGGCTCCCATTGCCGAAGCCGTGGTTACCGCCCCGGTCGCGGAGGCGCCTGCCGCTCCGATCGCGGAAGCTCCTGCTGAAGCGGCGACCGCCGCTCCAGTTGAGGCCGCGCCTGAAGCACCGGCGGCGGAAGGCCAGCTTATAGCCGAGACCCATGCGATCGAGGCTCCGGCTGGCGAAGCGGCTTCGGAAGCGTCGCAGCCTGAAAATGGCACCGCCTCGCAGGCGGGCGAAGCGGCCAC
>CAXTWP010000227.1:0-5152 GCA_964247945.1 uncultured Acidobacteriaceae bacterium
GATACGGTAGTGCGCGTAGGCCGTGCTGTTCGGCAGGGTCAGGTCGGCGGGCTGGGTCTGGTTGTTGTTCTTGAAGGTGTAGCGCGCGTAGAGGGTGATCTTCGACCCAAGGCTCTGGTCGCCGCGCACATCGAACTGGTTCGAGGAAATGTCGTCGCGCCGGGTGCTCAGGTAGTTGTAGCCCCGGTCCGCGATCGCGCCCTGGAGGGAGAGGTTGGTGTCGATGTTGGGGTCGGGATAGAACTGCAGGAACTTCGCGGAGCTGGCGTTGAGGGGCACGGTATTGTTGGCGTAGGTGGTTCCCGGCGCGAACGGGTTGTTGAGCGGGACGGAGGTCTCCTGCGAGAAGTTGCCCTGTTTCATCAGCACAGTGGGCACCTTGGCCTGCAGGACGTTCGATTGCGGAAAGCGAAGGCCCTCATAGGTGCCGAAGACAAAGGTGCGGTTGCGACCGTTATAGAGGTGCGGAAGGACGAGCGGCGCGCCGATGCTTGCGCCATAGTCGTTGGCGACCTTGTGCGGCTTGTTGGCGCTGTCGGTGCCGTAGGGCGTGGCGTCGAGGAACTGATTTTGCAGATACTCGAAGAATGAGCCATGCACGGTGTTCGTGCCGCTCTTGGTAACCGTAGTGATCTCGCCCGGCTGGCCGTACTCCGCGTTGTTGTTGACGCCGTCGACGCGGATCTCCGCGATGGATTCGGCTGACGGAAAGGCGTCGCCTTGGATGTTGTTGCTGGTCTGGTTCTGGGCGGAGATGCCGTCGACGGTGGTCTCCGACTGCGAAGGCAGGCCGCCCTGGATGGAAAAGCGGACGCTCGGCGCGGGGTGGGTGGAAGGCGCGGGCGGATAGCTGCCGGTGTCGGGCTGGACGCCGGGAAGAGCCTGGACGAGGTTGAGGGGGGAGGTGGAGCCCGCGCCGCGATAGTTCGCCGGCAGGTCGAGGACCGCCTGCGGTGTGAGCGTGGCGGAGACCTGCGCGTTCTCCGTGTTGATGACGCCGGCCTCGGTGGCGTTGACGGTAATCGCGTCGGAGGTGCCGCCCGCCTTCGGCGTCAGGTCGTAGCGAAGCTGCTGGCGGGCAAGCAGCGTGATGTTTTTGGCGGTAGTGGAAGAAAAGCCAAGCGCGGTGACGGTAAGGTCGTAGTGTCCCGGCGGAACGTTAAGAGCCTCGTAGCCGCCGTTGGCGTCGGTGGTCACGTCAATGTCGGTATTGCTCTCCACGCGATGCAGATGGACGCGGGCATCGGAGATGACGGCCCCCGAGGTGTCCTGCACGGTGCCTGCGATGCTGCCCAAGGTGGATTGCGCATGGGCGGCCGCCACTGCACACCACAACAACAGAAGCGAAAGCAGGCGAAGAGCTCTGAGGTGCCAGGGAAGGACGATAACAAAGCGGAATGCATTCATGGTGGGGCCTCGAGAGAAAGGGGTACAGTGCTATGCGTGGATGCGACTGTTGGGTGTAAGGAGGGACACGAGCATCAGGGAGTGGTTTTGTTCGGCGTGGCGTTCGCGGCGCATCCGGTGCCGCCAGAGCATGGCGAGGGTCAGGCCAGAGGTGACGGAGGCAAGGGCGCGCACGATCCAAAGACCACGAAGGCCATAGCCCAGCGGGACGGCGACGAGGTAGGCGGCGGGCATACCGATCCCCCAGTTGCAGACAATGGAGACCCACATGGGGGTGCGGGTGTCGCCCAGGCCGGTCATGGCGGAGGCGGAGATGACGAAGATGGCGTCGCCCAGGATCAGCAGGCTGCAAAGATAGAACAGCGGGATGGCGGCGGCGATCACTTGCGGGTCGTTGGTGTACACGCCGGCCAGCGGCCGCGCGAGCAGAATAAAGAGCACGGCGGCCACACCGCTGTAGGACAGCGCGAGGGTCAGCGCGGCATTGGCGGCCAGGCCCACTTCGCGGAGGCTGTTGCGCCCGGCCGCCTGGCCCACGCGGATCATCGCCGCGTACGACAGGCCGGTGGGCACCATATAGACGAAGGCGTAAAGGTCGAGCGTAACCTGGTGCGCCGCGAGCAGCGTGCTGCCCAGCCGCGCGCACAGCACCGACATAAAGGTGGAGATGCCGAGTTCGAGCGAAAACTCCAGCCCCGACGGCCAGCCCAGCCGGAGCAGTCCCTTGAGCCGCACCGGGTCGGGCCGAAGCATGCGCAGCCGCGGCCAGACCGCCCGCTCGCGGAAGCTGAACAGGGCGGCGGCTAGAAGAATGGCCAGCATCCAGCAGCGGACGACCACGGTCGACCAGCCCGACCCGGCGATGCCCATGGCGGGAATCCGGCCGTGGCCATAGAGGAAGAGCCAGTCAAAAAGCCAGTTCACCGCCGAGGAGGTGATCAGGGAGACCGAGATCAGCGCGACGCGGTTTACTGACTGGAGGTACCGCCGGAGGGCCATGTACAGCATCAGCGGCGGCGTGGACCAGATGAGCGCGTGGAGATAGGCGTGGGTCTGGCCGGCGATGTCAGCGGGCGTGCCGAAGTGCGGCAGCAGCCAAAGGCTCCCGAGCGTCAGGCCCATCACGACAGGCGTCCCGATCATCACGATCCACATGGACTGCATCAGCATAACGACGCACTCGGAGCGGTCGCCGCGTCCGGCGGCCTGGGCGATGTACGTCTCCAGCCCGTTCAGCAGGTAGATCATGAAGAAGACGATGGCGTAATAGATGGTGTTGCCGAGCGAAGACGCGGCGATCGGAAGAGCGGAGTGCGGCAGCCGGCCGATCATGATGGCGTCGACGATGTAGGTCGACATCCAGCCCAGTTCGCCCAGCGCGAGCGGTATGCCGATGCGTGAGGCGGAGCGCATCTCGCCAAGGAATGCGGTACGTTGCGTTGCTCCAGACGGAGCAATCGGAATCCGGATACGCTGGGAGAAAGTGGCCATTACACCGTAGGTATGTGAGTGGTAGATGCCGACTTTTCCAAAGTCGGCCAGGAACCGCATTCGCGAACCTCTATTTCATCAACAGGGTAGCTCTAAACTCACTCATCTGTTAACAAACAGCGACTCTGACGGAAGGAAATCGGCTTGGTTTGAAGGGGATGAGTCGAGGCAAAGGCTTCGGGTCAGTTCATCCACCGCCGGTCGCCGGGGTTCTTCGGGGCGTCGGGATCGATGTAGCGGCCTTCCTTGTCGAAGTGGACAGTGCGGCCTTGCTTGCCCATATAGATTTCGAACTTGCGGGCGGCGCGACGGCGCTTCCAACGGAACCAGGCGTTGCGCAGGCCGAAGTACTGTTCGCTGACACCAAACGCCAGGCCCTTCCGCGGTGCAAACTGCACATAGAGGGCGCCGCAAGCCGCGCCCGAGAGCTGTAGCAACGCCCCAAAGGCGTTTCCCCCTTTGAGCAGGATGGCGACGGCGATCAGGATGTAGATGGCCACCATGTACTTGGCCTTGATGCGCAGCAGGAACCAGAGCAGGAACTCCTGGTCGCCGAACTTCATGGCGATGGCCACCAGCAGGCCAAAGATGCCCGCCCACGCCCCGGTGGCGACTGCGATGGGATTGAGCGCGAAGACGCGGGTAAACGTGATGGCGGAGGCGAGCAGCGCGCCGCCCAGGACGGAGGTGAAGTACAACTCCGCCAGCCAGCGCGGACCATAGACGCTTTCAAGCAGTGAGCCGGTAAACCAGAGCGTCAACATGCCGAAGAGGATGTCGAGGATACCGGGATTGAGGAAGGAGTAAGTAACCAGCTGCCAGAGTTCGCCGCGAACGACGGCGAACGGTTCAAGCAGAAGGTGCGCGCCGAGGAACTCGGAGACGCCGGGCGAGACCCAGTGCAACAGCAGCAGTCCGAAGAACGCGACGACATTGCCGAGGATGATCTGACGGACGACCCCGGCAAAGGGCGGGAAGGTCATCGTGATGGGACTGGAGCGCGCCATGGGTGCACGTTCTATTTCACCACAGACGGGCGGGGACAGCAGGCGAGGCGGCGGGACCGGAGCCGCATCCGCCCGAAACGGATTGAGGGATCAAGGCCGAGTGCCGGAGTTGAGCGGGCGCTGCGGCGGAACGGCGGGGTAGACGGCGGCGCTCCGATGACCGGCGGCGTCGATGGAGCGGGCACCGGAGATGACGTTGTCTTTGGAGATGGGGATGGCAATCGTGGTGTTGGTGCCGGCGGAGAGAAAGCTGGTCCAGTCGGGCTGGGTCGTGTCGCGGTAAACGACCTCGAAGCCGGCGTCGGCGGGCATGCCGGCGGGCTTCTCCCAGCGCAGGGTGGTGCCTGTGTCGTAGGGCGGATTGAGCACCTCGACCTTCTGGGGGAGGCCGGGCGCGGAGGCGAAGTCGGCTAATGCGGCGGCATTAAGGCGAGCGACGTTCGCGATATAGGTGAAATCGTCGTACTGGATCAAGTCACCGTACTGGATGCCGTTCTCGACGCGCGGGTTCTGGTGCTGGTGGTTGAAGTTCTCCTTCCACTCGGTGAAGCGGACGGCGGCGAAGCCCTCCTGCGAGAAGCTGGTGTGGTCGCCGCCGCGGCCGAAGCGATCGCGGCGGAAGATGAGGACAGGATGGAAGGCGGGCGCGAGGCGAATGGCGTTGCTGTGCATCCGGCCGGGCACAACGACGGCGCGCTGCTGGGTGGACTGAAAGTAGGTACGGGCTACATCGGCGATGGCGCGGGCGAGTTCGCGGGCGGCGGAATCGTTCTCGGCCCCGATGGTCTGAATCTGGCGTAGTTGTTCGAGCGTAACGGGGCCGGGAACGCCCTCGGAAAAGACGCGGACGACGGTCTTGTCCTGGCCGGTGTCGCCCGGAGTAGTGTCCCCGCCGACGATGTCGTTGTTGAGGACGGCTTCAAGGCCCCAGCCTTCGGACTTGGCGAGTTTGGCGAGATGACGGCTGCCGTTCAGGCCCTGTTCCTCGCCGGCGACGGCGGCAAAGACGATGGTGGAGGGAAACTTCATCTTCGAGAGAACGCGGGCGCATTCGAGCGAGACGGCAGTGCCGCTGGCGTCGTCGTTGGCGCCGGGGGCGGGCGTGTGGGTGTCGAAGTTGTCGGAGTTGCGCGAGTCGTAGTGGCCGGTGACGAGGACGCGGCGGGACGTTTGAGCGGGGTCGGTGCCCTTCAGGACGGCGTAGACGCTCTGCAGGCGCGTGGGGCGGGTGATGCGCGAGCCAGGGA
>CAXTWP010000228.1:0-5112 GCA_964247945.1 uncultured Acidobacteriaceae bacterium
GCGCATGGAAGTCTCGCGCGATCGCGCTGACACAAAACACCAGGATGAAGTAGTCGAACGCATCGAGCGACCAACCCAGAAAGCATGCAACAAACGCATTCCGCTGCGTAGCCGTTAACGTTTGTATTCGCTGAAACAATCCCATGCTGTTCTCCCGGTGCCTCTACCGTACACTATGCAATGAAAATTGCTTGTCGTTTCCCGCTGCGGTACTATCGAGTCACTTCGAGGTCAGAAGAACGCAAACCGGTAAGCTCTCTGCTGTACTCTCCGTCTTACGTGTTGTCTGCCGTCATCCCCAAAAGAGATACAGACTATCCAGGAGACCTCCCGATGAGCATCGTGTTGAGCAGAACCGCCCGCCTGGCCCTTGGCGTAGCCACCTTTCTTCCGCCGCTTTTTCTTTCAGCTCAAAGCCCCAGCCGCCCGCGCTCCCTGGTGACCACGCCTATCGACACGGAAAGGCTAGTCGCTCTGCCAGGCAATGTCCGCTCCGCCGCCAATGTCGCCAGCGACCGCGGGCCAGTTGCCGACAACCTGCCGCTCGATCACATGCTCCTACAACTCCAGCGTTCGCCTGAGAAAGAGCAGGAACTCGCCACTTTCATTGACGAACTGCACAACCCAAGCTCGCCCAGCTTTCACCAGTGGCTCACCCCGCAGCAGCTCCGTGAGCAGTATGGGCCTACCGACAGCGACCTCGCGGCGGTCACCTCCTGGCTCGCCGGCAGTGGCTTCATCGTCAACAGCATCAATCCGAACGGCATGGTCATCGACTTCTCCGGAACCGCCGCAAACGTCCGCGCCGCCCTCCATACCGACATCCACAACCTCAACGTCAACGGTGTCCCGCATGTTGACAACATGCAGGACCCGCAGATCCCCGCGGCTCTGGCGGGTGTGGTTAAGGGCATTGTCTCGCTCCATGATTTCAGGCCGCACATGCTGCATAAGACCGTCGCCCAGGCCCATATCGACGCCCACAGTGGTTCAAGCATCACCCCCGGCTACACCTTCACCTCCGGCGGCAGCACCTACCAAGCTGTCGTTCCAGGCGATCTCGCCACCATCTACAACCTGAATCCGCTCTTCTCCGCCGGTATCTCCGGTCAGGGCCAGACCATCGTCGTCATCGAAGACACCAACGTCTACTCGACCGCCGACTGGACCACCTTCCGCTCAAAGTTCGGCCTCTCTTCCTACACCTCCGGCAGCTTCACTCAGGTACATCCCGGCAGCGGCTGTACCAACCCCGGCGTCAACGCCGATGACGGCGAGGCCATCCTCGACGGCGAGTGGGCCTCCGCCGCCGCTCCGAGCGCCGCCATTGAACTCGCCTCGTGCGCCGACACCCGCACCACCTTCGGTGGTCTGATTGCGCTCAATAACATCGTCAACTCCTCGAACCCGCCTAAAATCGTCAGCATCAGCTACGGTGAGTGCGAGGCGGAGAATGGCGCAGCCGCCAACGCCGCCTACAACTCCGCCTACCAAGCCGCCGCCGCCGCCGGCATCTCCGTCTTCGTCTCCTCGGGCGACGAGGGCGCGGCAAGCTGCGACGCCAATGCCACCAAGGCCACCCATGGCATCGCGGTCAGCGGCTTCGCGTCCACGCCCTATAACGTAGCCGTCGGGGGCACTGACTTCGGCGACACCTACGCAGGCAGCAACAGCACCTACTGGAACACCACCAATACCGCCGCCTACGCCTCCGCCAAGTCCTACATTCCGGAGATTCCATGGAACGATTCCTGCGCCAGCGCGCTGCTTTCGAGCTACAACGGTTACAGCACGCCTTACGGTAGCACCGGTTTCTGCAACTCCCGCACCGGCAAAGCCGACTACCTGACCACCGCCGGCGGCAGCGGCGGTCCAAGCGGGTGCGCCACCGGCCTAGCCTCGACAGCGGGCGTCGTCAGCGGCTCCTGCAAGGGGTACACGAAACCGAGTTACCAATCCCTCCTCGGTGTCCCCGCCGACGGCGTCCGCGATATCCCCGACCTCTCGTTATTTGCCGCAAACGGCGTCTGGGGCCACTACTACGTTTTCTGCTACACGGACCCCAACAACGGCGGCGCGTCCTGCTCCGGCGCGCCCAGCACCTGGTCCGGCGCGGGGGGAACCTCCTTTGCCTCGCCCATCATGGCCGCCATTCAGTCGCTCGTCAACCAGAAGACCGGCTCCGCTCAGGGCAATCCGAACTACGTCTACTACAAGCTTGCCGCCGCCGAGTACGGCTCTACCGGCAACAGTAACTGCAACTCCACAAACGGCAACGGGATAGCCACCAGCTGCACCTTCCGCGACATCACCCAAGGTGACATGGACGTCAACTGCACCGGCACCAATAGCTGCTACCGGCCATCAGGTACTAATGGGGTCCTTTCCACCTCCAACAGCGCGTACAGCAAAGCTTACGGGACGACGCCGGGGTGGGATTTTTCCACCGGCATCGGCTCTATCAACGCCGCCAACCTGGTCAACAATTGGTCCACAGTTTCCAAGTAAACCACCTCAGGACGTAGAGGAGGCGGAATCGTCATCTCCTCTGCGCGCTCAGAAGCCAGTTTCTCTAAACTGTCTGCATGAGTGAGTTTCCCGAAGAAGCATTGGCGTACCCGGCGGCGCGGCGGGTGGAGCAGGTTGATGAGTACTTTGGCACCAAGGTAGAAGACCCATACCGTTGGATGGAGGATGTCGACTCGCCGGAGCTGGCCGCCTGGGTGGAAGCCGAAAACGCGCTGACGCAGAGTTGGCTCGCGCAGGTCGACTCCCGCGACGCCATGCACAAGCGGCTGATGGACCTGATGGATTTTGAGCGCTACACCGTGCCTGCTCGACACGGCACACGCTACGTCTACCAGCACAACTCCGGCCTCCAGAACCAGGCCGTCGTCTACTGGCAGGAGGGCCTCGAAGGCGAGCGCAGGGTCCTGCTCGACCTCAACACCCTCTCCGCCGACGGCACCGTCGCGCTCGGCGGCCTCAGTGTTACCGACGACGGCCGCTTCGCCGCGTACGCCCTCTCTGAAGCAGGCAGCGACTGGCTTACCTGGCGGGTCCGTGAGGTGGAGACCGGCAACGATCTCCCGGATACGATTGAATGGTCCAAGTTCAGCGGTGCCTCCTGGATGAAGGACGGCAGCGGCTTCTTCTACGCCGCCTACGATGCTCCCGCCCCCGACACCTCCGAGGCCGAGTCCTTTAAGGCCGCCAACTACTTCCACAAGGTCTACTTCCACAAGCTCGGCACCCCGCAGCGCGAGGATCTCCTAGTCTTCGAGCGTCCCGACAACGGTGAGCTGAACCTCGGTGCCAGCGTGACGGAGGACGGTCGGTACGTCGTCATCCACCAGTCCCAAGGCACCAGCCCCAACAACGAACTTGCCGTCATCGACCTCGGCGATGGTCTCGCCGGCGCATGGATCCTACGCCTGGTCACCGAGCCCGACGCAGCATACAGCCCCATCGACAACGACGGTACCTTCTTCTGGGTGCAGACCACGCTTGACTCTCCCAACGGCAAGGTCATCGGGATCGACCTCGCCAAACCCGAGCGCGAACATTGGGTCACGATCATCCCGGAGGGCCGCAACGCGCTCGAGCAAGTCACCCTGGTCCACAACACCCTCATCGCCGTGTACATGGAGGACGCCCACAGCGTCGTCGAACTTTACGCACCGGACGGCTCCCCTAAAGGTCGCCTGTCGCTTCCCGGCGTCGGCACCGTAGGCGGCTTCGGCGGCAAGCGCGCCGACACCGAGACCTTCTTCGCCTTCACCAACTTCACCACGCCCGGCGTCATCTATCGCCTGGCTGTCGATGGGGCCGCCCCCCTTGCCACCACCATCTGGCGCGCCCCGCAGCTACGCTTCTCGCCCGATGACTACGAGACCACCCAGGTCTTCGTCACCGGCAAGGACGGCACCCGCGTCCCGCTCTTCCTCAGCCATAAGCGCGGTCTTGTGCTCGACGGCACCGCTCCCACGCTTCTTTACGGCTACGGCGGGTTCAACATCCCCTTGCTGCCGGGCTTCTCCTCCGCGCGCGTGCTTTGGATGGAGATGGGCGGGATCTACGCCCAGGCCTGCCTACGGGGCGGCGGCGAGTACGGCGAAGAATGGCATCAAGCCGGTATCAAGCTCAACAAGCAAAACGTCTTTGACGATTTTCTCGCCAGCGCCGAGTGGCTGATTGCCGAGCGCTGCACCTCCCCCGCCAAGCTCGCCATCCAGGGCGGCTCGAACGGCGGGCTGCTCGTCGGTGCCTGCATCACCCAACGGCCGGAGCTCTTCGGCGCGGCACTTGCCGAGGTCGGCGTCCTCGACATGCTCCGCTTCGACAAGTTCACCATAGGCTGGGCCTGGAAGGCGGAGTATGGCTCTCCATCAGAAGACGAAGCCGAGTTCCGGGCCATCTACGCCTACTCTCCCCTGCACCGTCTACGGCCAGATTTAAACTATCCGGCCACCCTGGTCCTCACCGCCGACCACGACGACCGCGTCTTCCCGGCGCACAGCTTCAAGTTTGTCGCCGCGATGCAGGCACTCCCATTAGAGAGCCCAAGTCTTATACGCGTTGAGACACGCGCCGGTCATGGTGCCGGAATGCCGATCTCGAAGCGGGTAGAGGGGGTGGTGGATCAATACGCGTTTTTAGTGCGAGCGCT
This sequence comes from uncultured Acidobacteriaceae bacterium, assembly GCA_964247945.1. Taxonomy (GTDB): domain Bacteria; phylum Acidobacteriota; class Terriglobia; order Terriglobales; family Acidobacteriaceae; genus Edaphobacter. The sequence goes on from CAXTWP010000228.1 coordinate 4,670, forward strand.
GAACATGGCGTGTTAGCTGGAGCGCTGACCCTCAACGTACAGGGAGGAGATCAATGGTGTCAGAAAGAAGGCGTGGTCACTCGACAGAAACGCTTTCCTTCGGAATGACAAACAAGAAGGGCAAGTGCGGTTGTTAAGCCGCAAACGACGATCCACCCTTAGCAAGGGCACGAAGGATGGGGGCACCCGACCCGAAGCGTTGCTAGCGGAGGCCGGGGCCGCCTTCGTTCCATTCGTAAACGACGACACCCAGGTCGTTGAGCACCTGCATGGCGGTCTCCATGTTGCGGCGCACCTCGGGACGGGCTTTGACGGGGATGTTGTGGGCCTCTTCGACGGCGACAACGCGGCCGTATGGCCAGGCGCTCTGGGGGACGGCGTTGAGGGCGGTGGGGAGGTCGCCGACATGGATGATGAGGTCCTGGCGGCGCGCGCCGACAGGA
>CAXTWP010000229.1:0-5081 GCA_964247945.1 uncultured Acidobacteriaceae bacterium
GGACTGGGCAGCTGCCGAAGTTTGCTGAGGATTCATTCCATTGTGACGACAAGGGCGCGTATGAGGCGGGCAAGTATCAGGACGCCGATCACTGGCTGATCCCCACCGCCGAGGTGCCGGTGACGAACCTCTTCCGCGACGAGGTGTTGACGGAGGCGGAGCTGCCGGTGAGCTTCTGCGCGTATACGCCGTGCTTTCGCAGCGAGGCGGGGAGCTATGGCAAGGATGTGCGCGGGATGATCCGGCAGCACCAGTTTCAGAAGGTGGAGCTGGTGAAGTTCTGCAAGCCGGAGGAGTCGGCGGCGGAGCATGAGAAGCTGACGCGCCATGCGGAGACGGTGCTGGAGCGGCTGGGATTGCCGTATCGACGGATGCTGCTGTGCACGGGCGACATGGGCTTTGCGGCGGCGAAGACGTACGACCTGGAGGTTTGGCTGCCGGGGCAGAACCTTTATCGGGAGATCAGCTCGTGCTCGAACTTTGAGGCGTTCCAGGCGCGGCGGGCAAATATTCGGTACAAGCCCGCCGGGGCGAAGAAGAGTGAATTTCTGCACACGCTTAATGGCAGCGGACTGGCGATTGGGCGGACGTATCTGGCGATCCTGGAAAACTATCAGCAGGCGGACGGGTCCGTAAAGGTGCCGGAGGTGTTGGTGCCGTACATGGGCGGCGATACGGTGATCGGCAAGCAGAAAGGGAAGCGATGAACCTGGTGAGCCGGTATTTCTGGTGGACGGAGCAGAGGGGCAGCCTGCACTACGACGTGATGGTGACGGCGATCCTGGTATTCATCTTCCTGTCGCCCCGCTTCATCGACTTCAAGGACCGCCCGGCCGAGACGGCGGCGACCCATGCCAGCGAGGTGCTGGTGCGGGAGGCGGGGACAAAGGGCAACAGCAGCCGCTTTTTATACCAGATACGGGCGGAGGACATGCCGGGAGCGAAGACCGACCCTGAGTTGCGGGCGGCGATCCTGAAGGTGGTGGAGCCGATCTCGGGCGAGGTAACGCTGGAACGGTTTGAGGCTTTGCGGGACCATGATGGGCGGGTAGTGGCTTATAACGCCTGGGTACTGCGGTAGAAGGCTCGGACAAACGTGCGAGAAGCGGACTCCCTTCGGGAATGACAAACAAGAAGGGCAGGGGCAACGACATGATGAAGCTGTTCACAGGATTGTTGGCGTTGGCGGTCTTGCCGGCATCGAGCGGCTGGGCACAGGGTGGTTCGCATCTGGACGGGGTGCTGGCGGCGATGGATGCTTCGAGCGCGAAGTTCCGGTCGGCGGAGGCGGATTTTCAGTGGGACTTCTACGAGCGGGTGGTGAAGTCGACCTCGTCGCAGACGGGCACGATCTACTTCGAGCGCGAGGGGCACGGGACAGAGATGGGCGCGAAGATCGTGCAGCCGGCACCGAAGGTGTTGAACTACAAGGGCGGCATGCTCCAGGTCTTCGACCCGAACGCGGACACGCTGATCCGCATCGCGGCCAAGAACAACCAGGGGCAGTATGAGAGCTTTCTGACGCTGGGGTTCGGCGGCAGCGGGAGCGAGCTGAAGAAGCAGTGGACGGTTTCCGATCAGGGCATGGAGACGGTCGATGGTGTCTCGTGCGCAAAGCTCGACCTGGTGTCGATGGACCCGAATGTGAAGGCGATGTTTACGCACGTAACAATCTGGGTGGACCTGACGCGCGATGTATTGCTGAAGCAGATGTTTTTTACGCCGTCGGATGACGTGCGGACGGCGTATTACCGAAAGATCAAGTACAACGGCAAAGTGGATGCGGGCGCGTACGCGATCAAGACGGATAAGAAGACGAGCGTGACGGACCGGTAAAGGGCAGCGCCGCCAGAAGGATGACGACGGGGAAGAATTCCAGGGTGTAGCGGGGTTCGGAGTTGTCGAGGGTCAGCAGGAGGGCGGCTCGCAGAGTGATGCTGGCGAGCATGGCGTAGAGCAGCCAACGGTGTTCGCGGGTACGATGCCAGAGGAAAACTCCCCAGGCGGCGAGCACGAGGTAAGCAAGGTTGAGCGCGCCGTAGAGGGCGGCGAAGAGGGTGTCGCGCGGGTGCTCGCGGTAACGCCACCACTCCAGCGGAACGGCGAACATCTCGGTGCGGGGGCGAAGGGTCATGTTGAGGAGGCGGGCGGCGGGAAGCGCCGCGTAGTAGCGGAAGGTGTGGCCGGCGATGCGTTGTTTTGCCAGATCGTTGAATTGGGCGTCAAACGCAGGGGTGGCGGTTGTGGTTCGGTTGTAGTCGTCGAGGAGGGCGGCGGTGCGCGCCCGTTGGTCGGCGGTATCGAACGCGCGGGCGGGTAGGTCGGCGAACTGGATTCCCGCGCCGTCGTAATTCCAGTACACATCCTCGGTGGAGGCGAAGTCGATGGCCCAGGTGCGGTACCAGCGCTCGAAGCCGAGTGGGACGAACTCGCCGGGATCGACGGCCTGGCGCGGTGCGAGAGGCTGGAAGACGTGGAAGGTCTTATAGTTGCGGAGGGTCCACGGAAGGAGCGGAAGAATGGTAAGGAAGGCGGCTACGAAGATCGGGAGGATACGATGCAACCCACTCTTTCCGGTGCGACAGCAAAAGATGGGCCATCCGAGTGTTCTCGGTCTAAGGGCGATGTAGAGCATGGCCGGGAGGACCGCGATGGCGAGCAGACCCTGCTCGGGACGGAGAAGGATGGAGTAGGCCAGCGCGGCGGCGACCAGAAAGAGCCAATGGTTATAGGCGGTACCGGCCATGTACCAGCGTTGGAGAGCGTAGAAGGCAACGATCATGCAGGCGAGAGTGAGCGTCTCGGTAAGGGCTGCGGCGACGTACCCGGCGGTAAATGGGCAGAGGGCTGCGAGCCAGAGAGTCGTGAGCCGGGCTTTTGGTCCGAATAAGCGGCCTGCCAGATCACTGACGAGCAGGCACGCGATGAGGTCGATGGCCGCATGCGTATACAGGACGGCGGTGTAATGCTCCATGCCGAAGAGGCGGAAGCAGAGCATCAGGAAGAGCGGGTAGCCGGGGAGGCGGATGAGCGTGGGTTGGGGCACGCCGGCGTGTTCGAGCCACCCGTAGGTGTTGTTGAGGAGCCAATTTTTGGCGATGCCGCCATAGACGAATGTGTCTCCCGCGATGCGGGGATCGTGGACGATGAACCAGAGGCGCAGCGCGAGCCCGAGCGCAAGAGCAAGCGCGCTCCAGAGCACGTGGCGCGTAGGGCCTATCCGCCCGTTTCGGGTGTGAGGCATCGCTTCGCATCATACTGGGTAGGCGGGACTTTGACTCTCGGCGGATGGCTGCATACGATTGCGGAAGGAGAAGTCGCTAGGATAGACGCGGATTCCTTCCGGGAAATGAGAACAAGAAGAACCAAGAATAGAAACAGAGCCGTTTGTGAATGAGAAACAAAGAAGACCATAGGCACCCATTCCCGCATGAGCGATAAAGCAGTTTTTTACGATCCGCAACGAAAGCGCTGGAAGCGGCTGCGGCGGATCTTCGACGTGCTTGCGCTGATGGGTCTGGTGGTCGGCGTATTGTTCGTGATCGGGCTGTTGCGGATCAAACCGCTGCCTGAACTGCTGCTGCCCTCTGTAAAGCGGAATTATCGTGCCCTGACCAATCCTCCGGTTCCCTCATTGAAGCCGGGGGCCCTCCATCGCGCGCCGCACCGGCGGACCGACCGCGCGCCCTCCGAGATACCGCTGAACACGGGCGAAGGCTTGCGGGCCGCGTATTACGTGGAGGACGATCCGGCGAGCTATTCCTCCTTCAAACAGCACCTGAAGCAGATCGACCTGCTGTTTCCGGAGTGGCTGCACATGGTGTCGCCCGACGGTTCTTTGACCTCGTACACAATCGACAACCGGCCCTACGCGGTGGTGGATGCGAGCGGCGTTCATCCCGTGGACCGGGAGAACCGGGTGGCGCGGGTGATCGCCGACGCGCATGAAGACACAGAAATCTTCCCTCTGGTGAACAACTACGATCCGGTGGTGAATAAATTTTTACCGTCGATTGGTGCGTTTCTTACGAATCCGAGGGCCCGTGCCACCTTTATCCAGCAGATTGATGCGTTTCTGGCGCGGAATCCGAGCTATCGAGGATTGTCGCTGGACTTTGAGGAGATTCCGGGGGAGGCGCAGCCGGCGTTTATGCAGCTAGTGGCGGCCCTTTATGCGGACTTCCATCCGAGAAATCTGCGGTTGTATGTCAACGTGCCGGTCGCCGATGACGATTTCGATCTGAAGACGGTCGCGGACAACTCCGACGGGTTGCTGCTGATGAACTACGACCAGCACCAGACGGAGAGTGGGCCGGGACCGATCGCGGCGCAGGATTGGTTTACGGACAACCTGAAGCGTATTGTGAAGACAGTGCCGAAGGAGAAGCTGATCTGTTCGATCGGCAGCTATGGCTATGATTGGGTTACGGCGCTGCCTCCAGCCGCCGCGAAGCCGGCTCATCTGCCGAAGGGCAGCAAGCCGCCCCCGGCCTTACCTGCGAAGGTGTTGTACGCGCGCAATCTGGCTACGCAGGATGCGTGGCAGGCGGCGGCGGACTCGGAGTCGCGGGTAGAGCTGGACGGCGACTCGCTGAACGCTCACTTCGCGTATGACGACGATGACGCCAAGCAGCGCCACGAGATCTGGTTTCTGGACGCGGTCACGACCATTAACGAGATGCGCGCGGCGCAGCAACTTGGTATCCAGACCTTCGCGCTCTGGCAATTGGGGTCGGAAGACAGCTCGTTGTGGAAGATCTGGGACAAGCCGAGCCACTCCGACCCGCTGACGGCGCTGGCCAATGTGGATCCCGGCTACGACGTGGACACCGAAGGCAACGGCGACATCCTGCGCGTCACGCGCAAACCGCAGTCGGGGCATCGCACGCTGACGCTCGACGATGATGACGAGGTGCCTGCGCTCTATAAGATGGTGACGCAGGAGCGGATGGACTCCTATCCGCTATCGTACACGGTGGAGCAGTACGGCTACCATCCGAAGGAAGTTGCACTCAGCTTCGACGACGGCCCCGACCCGACCTGGACGCCGCGCATCCTCGATGTTTTAAAGAAGTATGGGG
>CAXTWP010000230.1:0-876 GCA_964247945.1 uncultured Acidobacteriaceae bacterium
GGGGCGCGGTGTAGATGGCAAAGGGCTTTGAATTTGGCTCAAACGGCCTGATCCGGTAGACGACGCCGGCACCGTCGGAACCGGCCCAGAGGGTGCCGTTCGGCGTTGTGAGCAGGCAGCGGATGTGCTGGTCGGTCGTGCGGAAGAGGAGCGTGGGGCCAGTGGCGTAGTGCCCACCCATCGAACCACCGATATCGACTCGATAGACAGCGGCAGGTGCTCCTGTGGCGATGAAGATCGACTGGCCAATCTCAACTGCGTCCCAGATGTATCTGGGTTTTTCAGGTGTGCCTGCGGGGTCGAAGATCACAACCGGTCCGTCGCCCCAGCGCCCGGCATCGTGTGCAGGGCCTTTTGGCTCCGGCGCGGTGCCGAGCCGGTAGACCTTGCCGTCCGGGGAGGTGGCGATCAGGAGTGAGCCGTCGCCCAGAACGCGCAGGGACTGCACCCCAAGCTCCTTCGATTCGAAGAGCTTCGTGGCTTTGCCGTCGGGCGCGACCTCCATGACGACCGCGGAGCCACCGGACGTACCGCCGAAACCGGCGAACGTCTTACCCGCGGCGTCCGCGGCGAGCGACCAGACATAGCTGCCGCCGGTCGTGTACAGCAGGGTGGTGGCGGGACCGGGTTCGAGGCGGCCGTCGCTGCGGAGAGCAACTCCTTCGGCGGTGCCTTTGGCGAAGTCGTCATAGTGATCGACGGTCCAGAGCTTGGTGCCTTGCGCGGTTGCGGCGTGTGCCGTTGCTACAAACAAGAAGAGTGCCGCGAGCCGTTGCGTCATCGTGCCTTGAGTCTAAAGCTTATCCCTCCAGATGATGATGTTTGCCTCCCGGTACCTCAGCCGCTTTCAACGGATTACCGGCGGTATTTGTCTTA
>CAXTWP010000230.1:886-5064 GCA_964247945.1 uncultured Acidobacteriaceae bacterium
ACTCTGTCTGGAACGCGATGAAGACTGCTGTCCAGTTCTTTGTTGCGGGCGCGTAGAGGAACAGTGCACCGTCCTGCCATACTCCGTTGTCATATCCGAACGAGTTCACCGGGTTTCCCTGGTTCATGTGGATGTCGTGAATGCCGTCGACCTTGCCGCTATCGGCATATGAGCTGCCAAACGCAAAAATAGGCGAATGGTTTGCGACTGCCTGGTTGAGCAGCACATCCACGGCGTTCAACATCGGATTGGCGTGGATCGTTAGCGCGAGATTCTTGGGCAGGAGGGTCATTTGAGCGAGGGTAATCATCGGTTTGCCCGCGATCTGCTCGCGCACAAAGTCGAGGGCCAGGCCGCCTGCTTTACTGGAAAGGGGGTGCATCCCCGCCGCCAGCGCCAGGAGCCCGGCGGGGTTCGGCGGAGTGAAGTGAGTCAGAATGGCATAGAGCACCTCTGACCCATCGGTCGACTGAACGTTGACCGCCACGGTAAATGGGCCGCCGGTCGCCTGCATGGTGATCTGGTAATGGGTGCTCGTACCGGTGACGACCTTGCCCGCGGTCGGCTGGCCTCGTAGAACGCTGTAGTTGCTGATCGGCATGGTTCCCTCCGTGTGGTCGTTATCCTACGCATTGTTCCGAACACCCTCAAGGACCATGAGACGTCCGGTTCTCGGGCGTAGCCGTAGCATTGTTTTCTAACAGATGTTCCGCGGATCAGCATCGCCCTCAGAAGGCTGCCAGACCTAGTTTGCCAGATCAAAGCCCTATTCGCATCTTGGGGAAGGCACCGAAAACCTTCTAGCTAAGATGACTGCCGCTCTCTTCTGACTCCTTGACATGGCGGTTTGATTCCACGATGCTGGGTAGCTAGACCTACACGCTCCGGTGAGTCGGGACGCGCTAAACAGCCGTCGCCGCTTCTGCGCGTTAGAATGACGACAGGGTCAAGGCTCGACAGAACGGAGTATTGCGAAGAATGTGGGCGATGTGGTTGCAGGCTGGACAAGGATTGGCAGGCAGTTTCGGAAACCTGAGCGGGTTGGCCCTGCCAGTCATCTTCTTTGTGGTGCTCTATTTCTTGATGATCGCTCCCAACCAGAAGAAGCAGAAGAAGTGGCAGGAGATGCTGGGGCAGCTGAAATCCGGCGATAAGGTCACTACGAACGGCGGTATCCGGGGCACAGTGCTGACGGTCAAAGACGACCTTGTGGTTCTGCGCGTTCTGCCTGACGGAGTCAAGCTGGAGTTTATCAAGAGCGCCATCGCCTCCGTCACCACGCCCGATGAGGCCTAGAACGCACTCGCAGTTAGAAACTCGATAAGGAAGATACAAGGAGCGCGGCCATAGGGCGCAGCCTCCTTTACGGACATCATGGGTAAGAATCTCACCGGCAAGACAGTCTTCATCCTCGCAATCCTCGTCATCTTCATCTTCGGCTTCGTGGGCATCCCCCATGGGGGCTTGAAGCAGTCGATCGGCCACCGCATCAACCTGGGTCTTGACCTGAAGGGCGGAACGCACCTTGTGCTGCAGGTGAAGGTCGCGGAAGCGATCTCGGGCCAGACGGACAATGATGTGGCCCGCCTGGAGACCGACCTTCAGAAGGCCGGGATTACCGGTGCTTCGGTCGGCAAACTGGACCCCGCCCGCACGGACACCATTACCATTTCGGGCGTCCCCCTTGCCAAGTCGAGCGACGTGCGCGGAGTGCTTTCAGGCGGGACGTACCCGAATTACGATGTTGCGAGCAATCCCGATGGCAGCTACAAATTGACCATGAAGCAGACGGCCGTCAACGACCTCCAGAAGCGCACCTTGGACACCTCGATCGAAACCATTCGCGAGCGCATCGACAAGCTTGGCGTCTCGGAGCCCGTCATCCAGCAGTACGGCCTGGGCGAGAACGAGATCCTTGTAGAGTTGCCGGGCGTCGACGATCCGGCGCGGGTGCAGGATGTCATCCAGTCGACCGCGCGGCTCGAGATCCATCAGGTCGCCGGCGGTCCCTTCGGCAGCGACCAGGACGCGCTCCAGGCCAACGCCGGAGGCATTCCACCAGATTCCATGCTGGTGAAGGGCAGCGGCGCGGCTGGCGCGCCCGATCAGGTCTGGCTGCTGAAGCGGGTCAGCGTCGTCTCGGGCAGCGACTTTCGCGACGCCCAGCCCTCGACCGACGAGAACGGCCGCCCCGACCTGACCTTCAACCTGACCACCGAGGCCGGGGACCGCTTTTATAACTACACCGATGAAAACAAAGGCACCGGCTCCATGGCCATCGTCCTCGATAACCGTGTGCGCGAGGTGGCTGGCATCCAGTCGGCGATCCGTGACACGGGCCGCATCTCGGGAGGCGGCTTTACGAAGCAATCCGCCGCCGATCTCTCGCTGATGCTCCGCACCGGCGCGCTGCCGGCGTCGCTCGAATTCCTGGAGACGCGCACCGTCGGGCCTTCGCTCGGTGCCGCGTCCATCCGGCAGGGCGTGTTGGCTGCGATCGCGGGGATGCTGGCGGTTATGGCCTTTATGCTGGTCTACTATCGTGGAGCGGGCGTCAACGCGGACCTTGCGCTCTTCCTCAACTTGGTGATCCTGCTCGGCTTTATGGGCTACACCGGTTCGACGCTGACGCTGCCGGGAATTGCGGGCGTCATCCTGACCATCGGCATGGGCGTCGACTCGAATGTGCTCATCTTCGAGCGCATCCGCGAGGAGCTGCGCGCCGGCAAGATTGCCGCCGCCGCCGTCCAGCAGGGCTTCGCCCATGCCTGGATCACGATCATCGATACCCACGTCACGACCATCGTCTCTGCGATGATCCTGTTTCTGTTCGGCACCGGCCCGGTGCGCGGTTTTGCCGTCACGCTGACTTTCGGTCTGCTGGCGAACCTGTTTACCGCCGTTTTCGTCTCGCGCGTCATCTTCGACGCCGGTCTGGCCAGGCGCGAACGCGGCGCGGCTCTGTCGATCTAACGACTTACAACATCTGGCTTAAGGACTGAACGTGGAACTGTTTCGCAATGCAAATGTCGACTGGCTGGGGAAGAAGTGGTACTTCCTCGGCTTCTCCCTGATCTTCTCCGTCGCCGGTATCCTGAGCATGTTGTTCTGGCATGGCCTGCCGCGCGGCGTGGACTTTAAGGGCGGTACGCTCGTCTACCTGAAGTTCACCTCCGCGCCCAATGAAGATCACCTGCGCCACGCGCTCGACAGCGCGAGCATCCGCGACTTCCGCATCCAGCGCATCAGCGACGCCCTTGGGAAGGCGGCGAACGAAGAGGTGATCGCGCTGCCGGAGTCGTCCGCCGCCGATACCTCGCATGACGCGGGCCGCTCCGCCGTGCTCAGCGCGCTCAACGCCAACTACCACGACTCCGCATTTGAGGTGCAGCAGGTGGAGATCGTCGGCCCCACCGCCGGCAAACAGCTCCAGAAGCAGGCGTGGCTCGCCACCGTCTACTCGCTGATCGGAATGCTCGTCTATCTCTGGTTCCGCTTCGAGCTGATCTACGGCGTCGCCGCCGTGGTCGCCGTATTTCACGACACATTGATCACGGTCGGTGCCTTCTCGCTCACCAACCAGGAGATCACCCTGACCGTGATCGCGGCCATCCTGACCCTGATCGGCTACTCGATGAACGACACCATCGTCGTCTTCGACCGCATCCGGGAGAACCTCGCCATGTCGCGCCGCGAGTCGCTCGCCGACGTGGTCAACCGCAGCATCAACCAGACGCTTACCCGGACGGTCATCTCCTCGGGCCTGACATTCCTGACGGTGCTTTCGCTCTATCTATTCGGCGGAGAGGTGCTGCATGGCTTCTCGTTCGCGCTGGTGGTCGGCATCCTGATCGGCACCTACTCGTCGATCGCGGTCGCCGCGCCGATGCTGGTCGCGTATCAGGAGTGGCGGGCGGTTCGGGGCAAGGCAGCCACGCTGCCCGCGACGCGACGCGCCAAAGTCGTCTAGTATCCGTATCGCAACACGAATTAAGCTTCAACGATCCTGGATTGTTTGCATTTGCCTACGGCAAGGATTATCCGCAGCATTTCAGCGGGTTTACCGAATTGGAACAATTGTGAATCCTTCGGTGTCTAAGCACATAGCTCCCCTTACTCGAAAGAGGCTGCCTATGTTCGAAAGCTCTCTGATGGAATCCGGCGGACAGATCAAGACC
>CAXTWP010000231.1:0-4426 GCA_964247945.1 uncultured Acidobacteriaceae bacterium
AGCCAGGGATGGCGGGTTCAACGTAGTCGTCGCGCTTGACCTCAAGGCAGCCTCCACAGGCGGCGGAGTAGCGACTGAACTCGGCGAAAATCCAGTCGGCGGCGGCGGTGGCCCCGGTGCCGGGGGGCAAGTCGGTGTCCATGCTGGAGAGGGTGTTCCGGTTGTTGAAGCTGACGAGCCTGGTGATTGTGGCCCGGATGGCGTCGGACGAGACCTGTTGAAGGGCGGCGGCGATGGCTGGATCGGCGGGAGCGACGGGGATGGGCGCGCCGGTCTGCTGCGCCGGGAGAGCGGCGATGGCGAAGAGCAGGATCGCGGGAACGAAGCGGCACGGGCGAGAGGTCACAAAGGCCATCCTTGATAAAACCGGTGGGTGCGGTACAACGTAATCGAAGCGGAATGCATTTACTGTGTGGTTGGCCATGTTATACCGCAAGAGGCGGGTCGGAGCCAAAGGCGTACCCACGCTGGTCATAGCCGCTGAGTGTGGCCTATGATGCGGAGGTGGCGGCAGCCCGTAGAGGGAGGGTAACAATGGCTATTGTCTGTCCGGAGTGCGATAACCCGATTGTGGTGGACCCCGACGAGGTGGAAGAGGGCGAAACGGTCCAGTGCGACGAGTGCGGCACCGACCTGGAGGTAGTTTCGGTCGATCCGCTGGAGCTGGCACCTGTGGACGAGCCGGGCTACGACGACGAAGAGGCCACCCGGGTTGAGGACGAGGAGGAAGAGTAGAGCGGCCTCTATACTGATTTCATGATGACCTCCATATCCATCTTCCGCCGAGCCCTCCTGAACGTGGCACTCTTCTCCTGTTCAGCGGGGATGATAACTTCCGTCGACGCTTTGCCATGCCTGGCACAGCGCGGGCCGGTACAGCGTACCGTTCAGGGTAAGGTGACCGATAAGGGCGAGGCGGGAATCAGCGGAGCGGTAGTCTATTTGAAGGATGACCATACGATGGCGGTAAAGAGCTTCATCTCGGAGCAGGACGGCGGATACCGCTTCGGACAGCTCTCCGACGGGACGGACTACGAGATCTGGGCGGAGAGCAACGGGAAAAAAAGTCCTGTCAAGACCATCAGTTCATTCGATTCGAAGAAGTCATTTCAGATAAGTCTTAGGATCGATACTTCGAAGTAGAACGTTCTTTGCGACTGTTACAAGAGTGTCGCATCATTTTTTTACGGTAATGTAGCGAAAAGAAGCGATGCAAAGCCTAAACTTTGCATCATAATAGACGAAAGTACCTCAACCTCACCCAAGTTCCGGAGTCCCCCCATGCGATTCGCCGCCAAATCTACTTCTCTTCTCAGCAAGGTCACGATGCTGGGTGCCGCGCTTCTGTTGACCGGTGCCACCGCGCAGGCTCAGGATTACAGCGTCTTCAACACCATCCTGCAGCAGCAGGGTACGCCGTCTGAGGACGGTACGCAGATTACCTATGCGCTGGTCCGCCAGGACCTCGGCGCTCTAACGGTAAAGCTGTATGGCCAGCCGGCGACGCCCGCAGCGCCCGAGGGCGTGGCGAACGGATACATCGGTTTACAGCAGATTGGGTCGACGAGCAGCTATTTCGTCGACGGCTCGTTCCCCGCGCTTCCGGCTGAGCTCCCTGTTCTTGAGGCTGCCTTGGAGCTTGTGGGCGTGCCGGTGACAGCAATTACCGACGACACTGCCGGCTTGTCCAAGGCAGTGTTCCATGTCCATGTGGAAGGGACGGTCGCCGCGCCCAACGCCGCCGCTCTGGCGACCGGCCTTGCTACCGCACTGGCCACGATCAAGAATCCCCAGGTTGGCGTTTCCATCGTCTATCCAGGCGTTGTGTATCCGAGCGTACCGAAGAAGTTCCTCAACATCGTCCAGAACGGCGTCTTCCGTTTGGTGGATAACAATGCCGTGGTGTACTCTATCGGCCGCTCAGATGTTACGCCGATTACCCTGGGTTCGATTCTTGCAACCCCGTCCGTAGGCGTCGGCGAGACGATCACGATCACCGGTAACGGCTCAAGCAGCGTAATCAACGCGGAGCTTGCGCTTACCAAGGCCCAGGTCGCAACGGTGCAGGAGTATCTGATCGCCGCCGGTTTCACGCTCTCCTCACAGGCCGACTACTTCAACGACGACTCGAAGCGGTTGGTTTTCCTCCATGCGACGGCAACCGCTCAGGACCAGGCGACGTTCTACCTTCAGGCCGAGCAGCTTGGCCTTGCCTTGGTGAAGGTCGTCAAGTAGTTCGATCCATAACCTATGTTGATTGAAGAAGCCCGGCTCTGCTGCCGGGCTTCTTCCTGTTTAACCAATGTTTCTCTGAGTCTAAGCGAAATAAAAGCGAATATAATTCGTTCATGAGCACTGATCTTATGTGTTCCTCCGATCGCTTTGCCTTCTTACATATCGATCTGAACAGCTTCTTTGCTTCGGTCGAGCAGCAGCTGCATCCGGAGTACCGGGGAAGGCCACTGGCTGTGGTACCGACTATGGCGGATACCACATGTTGTATCGCCGCCAGCTATGAGGCAAAGGCGCTTGGCGTGGCAACCGGCACCAAGGTAGCCGACGCGAAGAAGAAGTGCCCCGGCATTGTGCTGATCGAAGGCAATCACAGTGAATACGCCAAGTACTCCCACGCCATTGCCGCGGCGGTGGATCGGTGCTGCCCGGTGGCCCACACCCCATCGATCGACGAGATGGTGTGCGAGCTGATCGGGCGTGAGCGGGAGCCGCCGCGGGCACGGGCGATCGCCCTGGAGATCAAGCAGGCGATCTATACCGACGTAGGGGTGGCCCTGCGATGCTCGATCGGCATGGCACCGAACCGTTACCTGGCGAAGATTGCGAGCGATATGCAGAAGCCGGACGGGCTGATCGGGCTGTTGCCGTCACAGTTGCCGCGAGCGATCGCGCATCTGGATCTTCGGGCCTTGCCGGGGGTCGGGGCGAGGCGCGAGGCGCGGCTTAACGCCAAGGGCATCACGACCATGGAGCAACTGCTGGCGCTCGATCGGCCCGGGATGCGCACGCTCTTCGACAGCGTCTGGGGCGACCGGATGTACCATTGGCTACGCGGCGCTGAGACGGGCGATGACGGCGCACCGGTCGAAAGCGGCATCCAGAAGTCCCTAAGTCACTCCCACGTGCTGGCTCCGCAGTTTCGCAACCCGGAGGCGGCGTGGGCGGTTGCGCATAAGCTGCTGCACAAGGCGGCGATGCGATTGCGGATGGAGCAATTCTATGCCGGTTCGCTGACGCTCATCATCCACTTCGCACTGTCGCGGGAGCAGGCGGCGCGGTTGAAGTCGAAGCAAAGCTATAACCTTATTCGGCATTCGGGCTGGGGCATGGAGGCCCGCTTCCATCGCTGCCAGGACACGCTCTCGCTGCTGGAAGCGCTGCGGGCATTGTGGGCGAAGCGACCGCAAGGGCCGGAGTTCGAGAAGCCCTTCTTCCTCGGTGTGGTGATGGGGGATCTGGTGCTTAAATCGGAGCACCAGGCGGAGCTGTTTACGGAGCCGGGAAATCGCAGCCAGCTTTCGGCCACGATGGACAAGTTAAATCTGAAGTATGGCCACACCACGCTTCACTTCGCGGGAATGCTGCCCGCCCGGGAGACCGCGCCGACGCGGATCGCGTTCACTCAGATTCCGGTTCAGTATGGGACGGAGTTTATGTAAGCGGTGACATCTGTCATGGCGATCGGTGACAGACCATACTTCTCCGCTGTTTGACGAGAGCGCATGATTGCTCTTGTAAGCAGCTCAAGGAGGCAGCGATGGTACTCGAAGCAGAGGACGTGGCGGTGAAGCCAATTACGGCACCGGTTGACCTAGCCGCGGAGTTGGTAAGCGTAACTAAAAGATACGGTTCGACGACGGCGCTCGACGGATTGAGCCTAAAGTTGCGGGCCGGCGAGATTGTAGCGCTGCTGGGACCGAACGGCGCGGGCAAGTCGACCGCGGTGCGGCTGATGTTGGGGCTGACGGCAACGACGGCGGGTGCGGTGCGGGTCTTCGGCGCGGACCCCCGGACAGCCACGACGCGGGCGCGCGTCGGAGCGATGCTCCAGGTGGGCAGCGTGCCGAAGACGCTGAAGGTAAGTGAGCACGTCGACCTCTTCCGCAGCTACTATCCCGCGCCTTTGCCGTTTACGGAGGTGGTGCGGATCGCGCAATTGCAGGGGATCGAGAACCGGCTGTATGTGCATCTGAGCGGCGGGCAGCGGCAGCGGCTGCTGTTCGGGCTGGCGCTCTGCGGCGACCCGGACCTGATCTTTCTCGATGAGCCGACGGTCGGGATGGATATCGAGGCGATGCGAGGCCTGTGGGCGCAGATCCGCTCACTCGCGGAGCGAGGCAAGACGGTGCTTCTGACCACGCATTATCTCGAAGAGGCGGACGCGCTGGCCGACCGGATCATCGTGATCGAC
>CAXTWP010000231.1:4436-5006 GCA_964247945.1 uncultured Acidobacteriaceae bacterium
CACAAAGGCCGCGTGGTTTCGGAGGGAACGCCGGCGGAGATCAAAAGCAAGAGCGAGGGCCGAACGATCCGCTGTGTCACGCGACTGGCGCCGGAATTCCTATGGACGCTGCCCAGTGTAACGGCGGTCGGGCAGGCACGCGGTGTAACCACGGTGACGGCGGTCGATGCCGAGGCAGTGGTCCGCGCGATGCTGGTCCGCGACGAGACGCTGAGCGGGCTGGAGATCGCAAGTCCGGCGCTTGAGGATGCTTTCTTAGCGCTGACTGCAACGGCTACGAAATAACACAACCGAACCCGAGGAGGTTTGACATGGCTCTTGCGACATTCGCCCCTACCGTTCGCCGATCTGCTCCGGCGTTGCCTATTTACCTGAAAGAGACAAGGTACGAATTCCTGAAGCTGCTTCGGATGCGGAGCTTCTCGCTCTCTGTGGTGGGATTTCCGGTCATGTTCTACGTGCTCTTCGGCGTGGCCAACCGGCATGCATTTGATGGGCCGGTGAATGTGTCGAAGGACCTGCTGGGCGGGTATGCGTGCTTAGTCCCAAATCTCCGGGCGATGATGGGGC
>CAXTWP010000232.1:0-2818 GCA_964247945.1 uncultured Acidobacteriaceae bacterium
CCTCTGGAACGAGCTCGACATGGTCGCGACCTCGCCGCGGAGAGCGAGCGTGGTGCCGGTGGGCAGCCCCTGCTGCTCGTCGGCCATGATCTTGCGGATGCCGGAAGCCACACCGCCGAGGTCGCGCTGGTCGGTGCTGGCGTAGATGTCATAGACGGGCTTGATGTCATAGTGGTCGATAACCACCGGAGTTACGTCTCGCTCGAAGTTGGCAAGATTGCCGAGCAGTTGGCTGGCGTTGCCGGTGGGGGCCGTGATAGGGGTTCGCGCGAGCGCCTGCAGTGAATCGATGCGATACTGCGGGGTCTGGACGACCACCTGGTAGTTGACGCCGTTCTGCGGGTTCAGCCACTCGTTGGGCGCGGTCTGGCCGGTCCCGGTCAGCGAGATCAACATACTCTGGGCAACATCCTGCTGGGTCAGGCCGATCTGGCGGGACTTGAGACGATCGACATTGACGTCAATCGTGGGATTGGCGACTTCCTGGTGGATGTGCGCATCTGCGACCCCGGGAATGGCCTGCACCTGCTTGAGCAGTTTCCGGGCAAGCTGATAGTTGTCCTTGCCGCGGCCGGAGACCTGGAGATCGATCGGCGCGGGCAGGCCGAAGTCGAGGATCTGGTTGGTAATGTTGGCGGGCGTGAAGAAGAAGGTGGCGTCCGGGAACTTGCCATGGAGGTCGGTGCGAAGCTGACGCTGGTACATCTCGGTGTGGCGCTTGCCGGGAGTGAGCGAGATAAGGATGTCCCCATCCGAGTCCGACGTGACGGACGAATCGGAGAACGCAAGATTGATGCCGCCGTTGGGCAGGCCGATGTTGTCGAGGATCAGCTTGACCTCCTCAGCAGGGATAACGCGGCGGATCTCTTTCTCCACGGCGGCAAAATACTGCTCCGCGTCCTCCGGCCGCATGCCTTGCGGCGGATAGACGTGCAGCCGCATCTGGCCGGAGTCGACATAGGGAAAGAAATCCTCGCCGATAAAGGCGAGCAGCGGCAGCGAAAGCAGGATGAAGAGGCCGAAGACGCCCAGGGTAAGCGCGCGGTTGTCGAGCGTCCACTCGAGCGCGCGCTTGTAGCCTTCGCGGCGGCGCTCAAACCAGCGATCAAAGCCTGAGTGAACCCGCCAAATCCAGTTGTCCTCCTCCTCTTTCTCCGCCGCGCCTTCGTCCTGATAAAGCTTGATCTCGGGCGGCAGGAGGAAGTGCATCATGGTCGGCACCAGCGTGCGCGACAGGAAGTAAGACGCCATCATGGCAAAGACCACGGCGAGCGCGAGCGGCGTAAACAGGTAACGCGCGGCTCCGCTGAGCAGGACGACCGGGGTAAAGACGAGGCAGATGGAGAGAGTTGAGACAAAGGCGGGAGCGGCAACCTGCTGAGCGCTGTCCAAGATGGCGCGGACGAGCGGCTTCTTCTCGCTCATATTGCGGTGAGTGTTTTCGATTTCGACGGTGGCGTCGTCGACCAGAATGCCGACGGCCAGGGCGAGGCCGCCGAGGGTCATCACATTGATCGTCTCGCCGAGGGCGTACAGGATCACGAGCGAGGTGGCGATCGAGAGCGGAATGGAGGTGCAGACGATCAGGGTCGAGCGCCAGGAGCCGAGAAACAGTAGGATCATTAATGCGGTCAGCGCGGCGGCGATGCAGGCCTCCCGCACTACCTCACTGATCGATTCCGAGACGAAGATGGACTGGTCGAAGAGCGGTGTGATTGTGAGTCCCGAGGGCAGGCCCGCCTTGATGCGCGGAAGCGCCGCCTTGACGTTATGAACGATGTCGAGGGTGGAAGTCTTGCCGTTCTTCAGCACCGTCAGGAGTGCAGAACGCTTGCCGTCCTCGCGCACGATGTTGACCTGCGGCGCGTAGCCGAGGCGCACCTGGGCCACGTCCTTCACCATCACGACGGCACCGTTGGCGGCGCGAATCGGCAGGTCATTGAGAGCGGAGACGACCGGCGGCGAGGAGTTCAGCTTAATGATGAACTCCCGGTCGCCGATGCGCGCCACACCGGCTGGTAGAATCAGATTTTGCTGATTGAAAGCGGTCGAGATGTCGGTGGACGAGAGATGCTTGGCGTAGAGCAGGTTCGGGTCGACGTCGACCTGCACCTGGCGGACCTTGCCGCCATAGGGCCGCGGCCCCGCAGCGCCTGGCACGTTTGCCAATCCGGGCCGCATAAAGGAGGTGCCGAGCTCGGAAAGTTCTTCCTCGGTAAGTCCCTGGCCGGACAGTGCCAGTTGCACAATAGGGACGCTGGAGGCGTCGTACTTAATGATGTTGGGCGGGTAAGTGCCTGGCGGCAGGATACGCAGGATCGTCTGGACAACGGCGGTGATCTGCGAAAGAGCGAGCTCCACTTTAACCGACGGCTGAAAGAAGACGCGGATGACGGCGACACCTTGATAGCTTTCGGACGAGGTGTGCTCGATGTCGTTGACTGTGGTCGACAGGGCGCGCTCGCAGACGGTGACGATGCGGCCTTCCATCTCCTGCGGGGGCAAGCCGGTGTAGCTCCAGACAATGGTGACGACGGGGATGTCGATGTATGGATAGATGTCCTTTGGAGCTTCAATGCACGTGCCAATACCGAGCAGAAACATCAGCATCGAAAAGACAACGAAGGTGTAGGGACGCCGCAGCGCCAGCCGAACGATCCACATACTTAGATATCCTTAGCGATAGACGCCGTTGTTTGGATGCAGACCGTGACGATTCGTCACATGGCGACAAGGAGCGTCTTTGATCCGGTGGCAAGGCCCGAGGCAGTGGCATCTATGCCTCCATGGAAGGTTCTTCCTCAGCCGCCTGCTGCGC
>CAXTWP010000232.1:2828-4987 GCA_964247945.1 uncultured Acidobacteriaceae bacterium
TGCTCCAGCTGCCGTCGCCAATCGAGGTCCTCGACGAAGCCGCGCGAACGGCGCCATTCCTCCTGCACCTTGACGAAAAGCTCGAGGAAGACGCGGGTGCCGAGCAGCGACTCGATGTCCTTGCGGGCCGCCGTGCCGACCTGCTTGAGCATGGTGCCTTGTTTACCGATGAGGATGGTTTTCTGGCCGGTGCGCTCGCAAACGATGGCCGCCGATATCTTGGTCAGCGGCAGCTTGGCTCCGGCGGAACGCTTTTTAGGCTTGCCGGCTTCGGTCAGCTCTGCCGTGGGCTCTTCGAACTTCTCAATGAGAACCGCTGTGGCGTAGGGCACCTCCTCGCCGGTCAGCATCAGGATCTTCTCGCGGATCAACTCGGCGACCAAGAAGCGCTCGGGCTGGTCGGTGATTTGATGCTTGGGAAAGTAGCGCCGGCCTTCCTTGAGCTGCCCAACAATCTTCTCCAGCAGCAAGCCGAGGTTCTCTTTCTTGCGCGCTGAGATGGGGATGACATCGGCAAAGGGATGCAGCGTCGACCAATGGGCGATGAGCGGTAGCAAGTCCGCCTTGGGAATTGCGTCTATCTTATTCAGCACAAGGATGACCGGGCACTCAAGCTTGCGGATCAGTGAAAGGGCGAAGTCGTCCTCGGCCTTCGACAACTCGACCCGGTTCTTGGTGAAGGGCTTCAGCGCTTCCGGCTTCCCGGCCTGGGGCAAGCGGTGGGTTACATCAACGATAAACAGGACGGCATCGCGCGATTCGAGCGCGTCGTGGACCTCCTGCATCATGCGCCGGTCGAGCTGCGTCTCCGGTTTGTGCACACCGGGGGTATCGACCAGCACCACCTGCGCCGCGGGATGGCCCGGCTGACCCTTGCTCTTCTTCTTGAGCGGGACCTCCAGCACGCCGTGGATGCGCAAACGCGTCGTCTGCGGCTTATGCGTGACAATGGCGAGCTTCTGGCCGAGCAGCACGTTGAGCAGCGTGGACTTGCCCGCGTTAGGGCGGCCGATGATGGAAACAAAGCCGGAGCGAAAAGGGATTATGTGTATGATGCGGCAACGGCTCTGTTACCGCTTTTTGAAACGTTCTTCCCAGGTGAAGAGACAAGGAAGTCAGCTCCAGACCACGACACCTAAGTAGGATTCTGGAGGCGGCTACGACGGGGCGTCGCGTAATCCTCGCCGGCAGACGACCAAAGCTCACATCTCGCGGATAATGTCCTTAGCGCCATGGAATCCTTCTTCGTCCGCTTCAAGAACGCTCTGGTGTTGATCGCCGTGCTGCTGGTCATGACGCTTGGCCTGGCCATCCAGGTACGGCGTCCGGCTGCTTCGACCGGGAGCGCGCGCGAGCCTGATCCGCGCCAGGTCTACCTCCTGCGCTACTGGGCCTCCGCCGTCTTTACGCCGGTCGAGCGAATCGTCGAGCGCGCGGGCGGCCTCGTCTTCGGTGTTTGGGACAACTACATCGACCTGCGTCACGCGCGGCAACAGAACGCCGAACTACAGCAGCAGATCGCTGCCATGCGTCTGGAGCAGGCCGCCTTTGCCGAGGATGCGATCGAAGGCCATCGCCTCCAGGACATGCTTGGCTTCCAACAGCATTATGTTGCCCGCACCGTTGCCGCGCAGGTGATCGGCACCAGCGGGTCCGACCAGTCACGGGTTCTCACGCTAGACAAAGGCGCGGACGACGGTCTGAAACCGGACATGGCGGTGATCACGCCCGAAGGCATCGTCGGCAAGCTGCGCGATGTCTTCCCGCGCACCGCCCAGTTGCTCCTGCTCAACGATCCGACCTCCGGTGCCGGGGTGCTGCTGCAGAGCACCCGCATCCGTGCCGTGGTGCGCGGCACGCCCACGGGCCGCCTGCAGATCTCCAACCTGACCGCCGACGCCCGCATCCAGCCCGGCGAAACGGTGCTTACCTCGGGTGGCGACCTCGTCTACCCGCGCGGCCTGCCCGTCGGCACGATTGAGTCCATCGCGCCCGATCCCGACCACCAGCCCTATACCGCGATCGTCATCAAACCTGCCGCAAATCTCTTCCAACTGGAAGAGGTGCTGGTCATCACCGAGACCCAGACCGGCGTCTCCGCGCAGGCTCGGCAGGACCTTGCCCGGGGCGCGGCCGCCGCCGCCGAGCTGACCGCCCCC
>CAXTWP010000233.1:0-4982 GCA_964247945.1 uncultured Acidobacteriaceae bacterium
CCGCCACCCTTTGCTCTCCAGATCCTTCTGGATATCTGCTTTCGCGCGATCCTCATTGAGAGGATTGGAGGTGTCGATTTTTCCCCATGAGAATGTCTTGTAGTTAGCAAAAGAGACATTGTGATCATAGTCAGTCCGTACGTTGGAGGCGTATGCGGTTGCTGCTGAGAGTACTGTCAACGCGAGGACACATTTCAAGAAACGAGGGTTCATGTCACGACCTGCCTTTCCTTCCGTTTTATTGATGTTTGGATTACTCCGCGTTCGTGAAGACCACGAAGCGCAAGGTGCCGTCTCGTTCGATCTGTAAGACAGCGGGTGCGTTAGAACCGAGACCTGCAAGTTCTTGCCTCAGGCCATCGACTGAAGAAACTGGTCGATTGTTCACTTCGTAGATGATGTCAGCTGCTTGCAGCCCGAGAGCGCTTGCCGTCCCGCCCGCGGTCAAACCGACTATGAACAGTCCTCCTGATTTGCGTTGCTCCGGCATGAGTCTTGCAATGTCGGCGTCAACTGTGACGGCTATGATGCCCAGCTTGGCCACTATGTCTCCCTCCAATCGATCGGGATCGAGAAGATTCTCAGCATCTCGGGGGCGTCTAACAATCGTCACTGGTATGTCCTGCAATGTGCCATTCCCGCGAGTGACGCTGAATAAGACAACCTCTCCAATCTGCTTGCGGAAGAGCAACAAGGAAAGGATCCTAGGGTCAGATACAGCTCTCTTGTCCAATGCCAGGACTACATCGCCGGGATGCAGCCCTGCCTTCTCTGCGGATGACCCCGGAAGGACGTCCTCCAGAATTACGCCGGAAGGAGTCTTGATCTGCAGTCCCGCAGCCAGTTCAGGCGTAAATGCCCGAGCAATGACACCTATCGCACCGCGGCGAACGTGACCGAGGCTCCGTAGCTGTTGGTATACGAAAGCGAGAGTATCCGCGGGAATAGAGAAACCAACTCCCTCATTTCCTCCTGACTCGGACGCGATCATAGTGTTCATTCCGATAACATTTCCCTGGATGTCGACTAGGGGGCCGCCAGAGTTGCCTGGATTGATGGAAGCATCCGTCTGAAGATAGTTCACCGGACTATTCAAATTGAGCTGCCGGTGGAGTGCGCTGATGACTCCGAGTGTCATGGTGTTCTCGAGGCCAAGCGGACTACCGAACGCAAGCGCGATCTGGCCCACCTGCACAGAATCGGCTTTCGCGAATCTCAGCGCAGGAAGTGATGTCGCTTCAACTTTGAGCAACGCGACATCTGTGAGAGTGTCCTTGCCGACGATATGCGCAGCGAGCCGACGCGAAGCAAGAGGCAGCCCTTCAGCGTCTCTCTCGCTGGAGTTCACCGCCACGGAAATCGAGACTGCATGTTCGACTACGTGAGCGTTTGTTAGGATGAAGCCGTTTGCGTCCATGATGATGCCGGAGCCTACGCCCTGTTGATGGGCGATCAGAGAGGTTCCCGGGGAGCTTGGGTCCGCCACTTCCGCCAAACCGGATACTTCGATCTTGACCACCGATGGTTGAACCCGGATTGCCAAAGACCTTAATTCGTCATCCATTGCCCCCAAGGCTGAACCTGCTTTGCGCTGCGGGTTGGGGACTTGCATCTGGCTTACGGCCGCACCCGGAATGAGGATAGCGATCGACAGGAACGCAGGTGGAAGATGGCGTGCACTCTGCGGAAGAAAAGCACGAAGGGCTCGCATCATTGCTGACCCCCTTTGAAGAAGCTGAGCAACAAGATCGCGAAGATGAGACTGCTGACACCTACATAGAGCAGGTTGCGCTGGCGGGTGAATCCGATGACGCACAGAAGAACCCGCGCCACAGGCGTTGCGATCAGGAGCAGTAGACCAAGTTGAATCACGCTCCTGGGCGTGAAGTTAACCGCGCCTTGTACTATCCCCATTACAGAGCGGAGCCCGGGATCCCCAGGTTGAAAATGAGCGTAATTCGGCACGGCGCTGAAGAGATGGCTTCGCAATAAAATGCCGCCGAGGATGACAACGGATGCGGATAGGACGATCCCGATTCGAAGGACGTTTGCCACCGATATGTCAAGATCCTGATCGCTTGGCTTGGTCATCAGATCTTCCCGGTGATGCCGTTGAAGATCATCTCGCAGCCAAGAAACACGATGACCACGGCAAAGAGACTCTTGAGGGTGGTCACCTTCGCCCGTACAAGGAAGTGCGTTCCAAAGAGCGATCCGGCAAGGACGCCTAACATCACCGGCATAGCGATCTGCGGATCAATGTAGCCTCGTGACAGGTAAATTCCCGCGCTGGCAGCCGCGGTAACCCCGATCATGAAGTTGCTGGTCGTTGTTGAGACCTTGAACGGCAGCTTCATTGCCTGATCCATCGCTAGGACTTTCACCGCGCCCGAACCAATGCCCAACAGACCCGACAGAGTGCCGGCGCCAAACATGATGCCAAAGCCGAGGGGAACGCGCTGTGCGGTATAGGGCTCGCCGCCCAGCGGCCCTGGGTAGATTCCGTTCAGCTCAAGCTTTGTAGCCAAAGCGTTCGGAACGGTGGCTCCATGGGGTACATCTTTGTCTCTTTTCCGAAATGACGATCCCGCGGAATAAAGCAGAACCATGCCAAAGACGATGGCGATCCAGTGATTGGAGACCCTTGTGGCGAGGTATGCCCCGAAACAAGCGCCAAGAGTGGTCGCTACTTCGAGGAATATTCCAATCCGGATGTTCGATAGTCCCTCTCTCACGTAGGCGACGGCGGCCCCGGATGACGTGGCAATGACCGAGACCAAAGAAGCGCCGATGGCATAGCGGATGTCCATCTTAAAGAACAGCGCGAGTACGGGAACGAGCACTACTCCGCCCCCCAACCCCGTGAGTGCGCCCAGGAAGCCAGCGATGAGAGACGTAGCGAATAACAGACCTGAGAACTCCAAGACGCTCATGGGCGTTATTCCTTGTTTGCTGGAGCTAAGCTGCGTACCGTGACAACGGGACAGGTCGCTTCCGCCAGCACCTGATAGGCAAAGCTGGTGTGAATGTGTCTGCCGAGTTGTGACTCGGCGTGGACCCCAAGTACGATCAAGCCCGCACTCTGAGATTCAGCACGTTCGACGATCTGATCGAGCGCCAGACCACGGTCGAGTTGGAATGTTGGTTTGCACCACTCCACGTTGCTGTCGTCGAGTTCAGCTTTCATGCTTTCGCAATAATCCTCAGCCAACTCCCGGCGCGATCCATCATTGCGCTCTGCTGAATTCGACATGAGAACGCATGCGTCTACAGGGACGGCGAATGCTTCAGCGAGGAACAAAGCCATTGGCGCCGCGGCGGTCGCTTCCGATGTGAAGTCGGAGAAGTAAAGGATCTCTTTCAAATGCTCTTCAATGACGAAACCGGACAGAACATGGGCACCGATGGTTAATGTGGGACACTCCGCCGCAAGCAGGATCTTTTCGGTGTTCGAGCCGATCAGGAGGTGATCCAGCCCACGGTGGACGCCGTGGGTTCCAAGGACCAGGAGGTCTGCGCGGTATGTCCTTACAGATTTAGTGACGGTTTCGCACACCAAGCCGTGCACGACATGTGTTTCAACGGAAATGCCCAGTCCGCGCACTCCGTTAGCCAACTTTTCTAGACGTTGTTCGAGAGCTTTCCGAGTCATACTTGGACCCGAGAACCCAATTTCCGCCTCTTGCGCAGCTTGCGAGAGCAGAACGACGTGCAACATGATGATTGTCGCCTTGAAGTGCTGAGCGAAGCAGACGGCATAGTCGAGCGCCAGCCTTGAGTTCTCAAGGAAGTCTGTCGCATAGAGGATTCGGTCGATCTTGATCTCGGTTCCCATACATGTCTTCCACCCCGATAGGGGAGCTTTGTGTGAGCCCTCTCACGAGAGGTTTAGGGGGCAAGTTGTCCGCGAGCGTAGTCCAACGTGCGCAGAGCGAGGAGATAGTCGTAGCGTGCGTTCACAGCGGCAACGGCAGCTTGGGTCGACTGCAGTTGCGCCTGGGAAAGCTCCACGATGGAACTGAGACCCAGCTTGTAACGTGTTTGAGCCAATGCGAGTGCTTGTTCGGTCTGGTGCCGGAATTCGTCCGCTACGCCGATGCGCCGAAAGGCCGTCCGAGCGTTTAGGATGGCAATACGAACATCACGGTCGATATTGTCCGAGAGATCGCGAGCTTGCTGTTCAGCAGATCTTGCTCGGAGCCGCGCTTCTTCAGTTTGGGCCGTGATGCGGAACCCCGTGAATAACGGCAGGGTAAGATTTACGCCGCCAGCCGCGTACCAATCAGGAACGAAGACATTGGCTGGAGCGGCCGGTGTGATGCCTCCCGTCCCAACAGCTGTGACACTGGGGAGGTGCTGAAGAGCTTGAGCTTTCGCTAACTTCTGGAACGACTCAGCGGTAAGCTGAACGCTTTTCAGATCCGGGCGCTCAGCTTTCGCAGCCGCAGTAATGCTGGCAGTGCTGGAAGTCTCCGGCGGCGGAGGGGCGGCCTGCTCTGGATCTTCGACTGCTTTATAGAGGGTGTCCGCTGGGGTTGCGAGCAGAGCGGCAAGCATGGCACTGGCTGAGGCAACCGAATTCTCAGCATCAAGCTCGAGGAGTTGTGATTGTGAGAGATCAGCGGACGCGACGTTCAGATCCAGGTCGCTCTTGAGAGCTGATTTCGTCAGGGCCGACGTCAAGTTCTGGACGTCACCCCGAGCGCTCACGGTAGCCCTTGCGACATCCAACAGCGACTGCGCATCGAGCAGCCTGTAGAAAGCCTGGTCAGTAGCCAGGAGCACGTCCTGCTGCGTAGCGAGGGTGGTCTGGTTCTGGGCCTGTTGTTGGAGCTTGTTGGTAGCAACCAGGAAACGCGTATGCCCGAAATCTGTGATGAGCTGCGAGAGTGTCCCGCCCGCTCCGAAATGGCTGTAGAGGCGCGATGAGGTGAGGCCAGCCCCGGCTCCGATGCGGCTTCCATCTTCCGCCTCTTCGCCGG
>CAXTWP010000234.1:0-3264 GCA_964247945.1 uncultured Acidobacteriaceae bacterium
GAAGTGGTGCAACCGCCGCCGGATCCAGCTTTGGCGAGATGAGGTACACATAATGCTCCGGCGCAACAATGTTGTCGGCATACCCACCGTACGTCACCTGCCCGTCATAGTCCAAGGCGTTGTACGTCCCTACCATACCCTTGGTGCAGTAAGGCTCCGCCCCTGCCTTGCAGTTCGCACACACCATACATGTCTGCACGGTGACGCCGACCCCAGCCAGGTCGCCCACCTTGAACTTCATTACTTCGCCGCCCACCGCCGTCACATGGCCTACAATCTCGTGTCCCGGCACCATGGGGTACATCGACCCACCCCACTCATTCCATACCTGGTGGATATCAGAGTGGCAGATACCCGAAAAGTCGATCGCGACAACCACATCCTTCGGGCCTGGCTCACGACGTTCAAAACGGAAGGGAACAAGAGGCGAGGACTTGTCGTGCGCGGCATAACCGTAAGAGTGCATGGCGGCTCCAATCCATGTAGATGACGCCGGCAACAAAATCGATGCCATCAGCTCCCGCCCGCATCCTCCCGACGCCACCTGGCTGCCTAGGAGTTGCGGTCAGTCGAGACCAGCCACCGTTTAGACTGGAACCGTATCCTCATGAAGATTCTGACGAAGTGGTTACGCTCCGCCGTCCCGGACATCGCCGTGGACGACTGGCAACTCGCTCAAGACCTCACCCTGCGCGGCATCGCCGTCGAAGGTATACATCCGCTCGGCCCCGGCAACGGGCACCTCTTCGAGATGGACATCACCACCAATCGCGTCGATGCCATGAATCACTATGGCATCGCCCGCGAAGCCGCCACCATCTACGACCTGCCGCTGGTGCCCTTCGACACCACGTTGCCCGAAGCTTTACCGGCCGCCCCGTTCCCCGTCAGGATCGAACCCGGCGTCGAGTCTCTTTGCGGCCGCTTCACCGCCCGCATCCTGCGCGGCGTCACCGTTGCTCCGTCCGCCGGCCTAATCGCGGAGTATTTCAGCCTGCTCGGCCACCGGCCGATCTCAAATGCCGTCGACGCCTCCAACTTCGTCCTCCAGGGGATGGGCCATCCGACCCATGCCTTCGACCTGGACCGCATCGACGGCGGCATCGTAGTCCGGCTCGCGCACCGGGGCGAGCGGCTCAAGCTGCTCGACGGCACCGAGCGCACCCTCGGATCCGACGACCTCGTCATCGCCGACGAGCATAAGGCGCTCTCGCTTGCGGGCGTCATGGGCGGCTGGGACTCCATGATCACCCCCGCCACCAAAGACATCCTCATCGAGGCCGCCTGGTTTGACCCCGCCGCCATCCGCCGCAGCGCCCGCCGCCACGGTCTCCATACCGACGCCAGTCACCGCTTCGAACGCGGTGCCGACTTCAACGCCGCCCCCACCGCCAACACCCTCGTCGCCCGGGAGATCCTCAACTCCGGAGGCACGCTCGAAGGCGACCTCATCGACATCATCAACCCCCAGGCTGACGTCAGAACCGCCTCCCGTCAACCAATCCATCTTTCCATCCACGAAGTTCAGCGCCAACTCGGCACCACTCTCGCTCCCGAGGGCATCACCCGCGAGATCGTCGCGCAATACCTCACCGCGCTCGGCTGCACCCTGAACCGGCAAACGGACGACCTGTTCGCCGTCCAACTCCCGAGCTGGCGGCTCGACATCGAGCGCGAGGTCGACCTCATCGAAGAGGTCGCCCGCGTCTACGGCTACAACCGCTTCGCCAACACACTCCCCACCCCCGGCGTCGTCCTGGCGCACCCGTTAGCTTCCAAGGAGGCCGCGGTCCGCGCGCGCCTCCTTGCCCTCGGCTACAGCGAGGCCATCTCCGGCACCTTCGCTTCGCAAGCCGACAGCGACCTGTTCGCCGTCCCCGGCAAAGGCACCGTCGCTATGGAAAACCCGCTCTCCGAGGAGGCCACGCTCCTGCGCCCGTCCCTGGTTCCCGGCATGGTCACGATGCTCGCCCACAATCTCAACCGCGACATAAAGGACGTGCGTCTCTTCGAGCAGGGCCAGGTCTTCACCGGCTCGACGGATCAGGTAGACGAAGCCGCCGGCCTCACGCTCGGCCTGACCGGCGCAGTTGCCGCCGCGCCTCCCATCCAGGTAGCCGCCGACGCGCCCTTTTACGAACTCAAAGGCACAGTGGAATCGCTCCTCTCGCTCTTCGACCCCGGTATCGCTTCCCTGGCCTTCTCCCCCGAAGTCCCCGCCTGGTTCCAGCCCGGCCGATCGGCGACCGCGCGGTTAGGCGGCACTCCCATGGCCCACTTCGGCGAGTTCTCCGCGCAACACTTCCAGCAGCGCAAGCTACGCCAGCCCATCTTTCTTGCCGAGATCGACCTCGCCCGCCTCTACGCCCTGCCGCTCCGCAAGGTTACCGCCCGCGAGCTCTCCCGCTTCCAGGCCGTCGAGCGCGACTTCTCCTTCATCATGCCGGACGCCGTCACCTGGGGCACCATCGCTTCGGCCGTGCTCGCACAGGCCCCGGCCGAGCTGCAAAGCCTCAAGCCCATCGAGGTCTGGCGCGACCCAAAGAAGTTCCCCGGCGTCTACTCGCTCCTGCTCCGCTGCGTCTTCCAGTCGCACGAGCGCACCTTGCAGGAGCCGGAACTGGCCGCCTGGTCCTCCGCGATCATCGCCACAGTCACCGGTTTCGGCGGCAATCTGCGGCGCGCCGAGTCGCCCCTTCCCACTGAGGCCGAGGGCAGCTAAGCGGTCGCTCCGAAACGCCAGCCGCACCGATGCGCCGTGTTCGGCCTTGTACCGAACAGCCTGACCGCGCAATGAAACCATTGTAACTTTGCCGCTGACTTATGGCCCTTGACTTGCCTTTGCTAAGTTAGTTCTGGAGGCGCAATGCGCGGCAAGTCCGTCCCCCCTGCTGGCAACACCGGCTCCGGCGCACTTCTGTCGTCTCTAGCGCTGTTGTGGCTGCTCTCCGGCTGCGGAATACAGTCGTCCCCCATATCCCCAGCCGCAACTTCGCCGTTCACTCAAAGTTCGCCTGCGGCGGGTGAACAGGTCAATGGCACCCCCAGAAAGTCCACGGCGACTCTTCCGCTAACCGATAAGAATCCAACGCCGCCACTCCTAACGCCCGCCCTCGTCGTGTTCAACAGCATCCAGCTGGGCTCGACCAGCACGGGCATCTCCATCACAGTCGTCGTTCAGAACAATCACGCCATTACCACGCAACTCTCCGCGTCCGCCAGCCCGTTCAGGGTCACTTCGGCACCCGCCTGCGCGTCTTCCAC
>CAXTWP010000234.1:3274-4963 GCA_964247945.1 uncultured Acidobacteriaceae bacterium
TACCCTCCTCGTCAGCTTCACTCCAACTGCACTCGGAACTTGCAGCGACGTTCTCCGGGTCACCGACACCGTCAACGGCCTCTCAACGACAGCCGCGCTGACGGGAGTCGGCATACCGGTACCCGCGCCGATCCTCTCCCTCTCAACGTCCTCCATCTCCTTGCCCCCCACGCTTGTCGGCGCAACCACCACCGCCCAGCCCCTCACCCTTACCAACACCGGCGATGCTCTCCTCACCTTCTCCGGCTTCGTTCTCACCGGCAGCAATGCCGCCGAGTACAGCCAGCGCAACACCTGCGCCGCGACCCTTACTCCCGGCGCGGCCTGCACAGTCTCCGTCTCTTTTAGCCCCGCAGTCACCGGAAGCCATGCGGCGACGCTCGCAATCGTAACTGACGCCTCAGCCACACCCGCCACCCTTTCGTTGACAGGCTCGGGAACCGCCGTCCCAGCCGGCTCCCTCATCCCGGGCGCAAACGCCATCCTGCCCTTCACCGAGAACACTGGCACCACGGCGCACGATACCAGCGGCAACGGCAACGATTGCACCTTCGCTACCGGCGGCAACGCCCCCTCGTGGGCCAACGGTGGCCTTCAGCTAAACGACAATACAGACGCTAACCAGCGCTTCTGCACCTTTCCCGCAAGCGCCACCAGCACGGATACGTCCGTGATGAACAGCCGCACGCTGACCCTTTGCGCCTACTTCGACCCAATCACCGCACCCAGCGGCATGATCTACGCCACCGCCTTTGGAGGCAGCACGCGCAACAACATCGGCGCGCTTTGGCTTTCCGGCGCGGCGCATCCGCTCAGCGCGTACTACCTCGGTGCGTACTTCGGCTATGGCGGGGAACCGACCTACACAACGCAACCCCTCATCGGCTATCACTGCGTCACCTACGCACTGGGCAGCATAACCGACGGAACGCTCGACCACTTCTACATCGACGGCGCGGAGGTCACCAGCTACGGTGCTCAGGGCACCGTCTGGGATCGGCGCGCGGCTGGCGACTTCTACGCTCTCGGCGCACTGCCCTGGAACCCGCAAGGCCTCCTTTGGGCGACCGTCTACACGGTCGTTGCGTACCCGTCGCAGCTCACCGCTGCCGGCGTTGCCCACAACTTTGCCGTCCTGCAGCAAACCGCCTTCTACGGTCGCGGCCTCGGTGCGCCCCCGGTGCAAAGCACCTCGCGCGGCAACGTCTTGGTGACTGCGGGCGATTCACTGACGAACGACACGCCTGACGGCATTATTCCCTATCCATATCTGCTCTCCCTGAACACGCCTTTCACAGTAAAGGACACCGCCATTCGCGGAAAGCTCCTAGAGACAGAGGTCGCCGATTCGCCTTTGATCGATCTGCCCCTCTACAGCCCCAACGCTCCCTTCGCCTTCATCAGCAACGCCGCCGGCATCAACGACATCAACATCGGCGGTAGCAGCCAGGCCGAGATCGTCGGCTATCGCGCCGCGATCAATACCTCATATCGGCAACAGGGCTTTACCGTACTTAGCCCCACCATGGTTTCTTCGATTGGAGCCGACACCAAGATCCAGGCCATTAACGCCGCACTGCGCTCGGACGCGAACGCTAAAGGTGACTTTCTCATCGATTGGGCCAATGAACCCTGCCTCGGGGCCGCCGGTGCCTTTGCTGACCCCGCCGGCTGCGCCTTCTTCCAGGC
>CAXTWP010000235.1:0-4941 GCA_964247945.1 uncultured Acidobacteriaceae bacterium
GCCAGTTTTTGCGGACCCGTGCCGTTCTGAACGCCCGCCGCGGCGTACTTCTGTGCCACCAGAAGCACCGCGTGCTGGATCAGCGTGGTAGCGTCGGCCGCCGCCGTCGCGGCCGGCGCAATCGCCGGGAACAACAGAGCCGTCAGCGTCTCCGCGGGCACCGCGTACTCGACTGCCCACTGCAGCCCCTTTGCAAATCCCTGCCCAACCGCTTCCAAAACCCCTACAAATGTCATACTTCTCCTTTGTCTGTCTTTGCGGCATGTCGTCTATTGCGGGCCTGAAGACGGTCGCGGCACCTTGCAGGAATGCCTCGACATCATGGGCGTCGCCGCCGCATGCACCCCACCATCACGTTTCAAGCGAAAGCTGGTATTGCGATAGGCCGCCTTCTCCCGCAGCAGGATGGCCGCTCCCGTAAACGTGGCCTGCGTCAGCGTCCATACCGGGGCGCGCATATCGGCTACGTGCGCGTCCGCCAACTCGTAGCTCATCCCCATCGCGCCTTCCACCTGCATCTTCTGCTCCATCTCCGGATAATCCCGGGCGAACAGATAGCCCGCAACATTCAGCCGCTTGCCTTCGAGCGCGGCCGACGTGATAATTCCGCACTTCTGGCGAGCATCGTGTCCGTCCCATCCCGCCTTGTAGTCCACTGCCATTCCCAGCAGGCTGGGCAGCGCCGCTTCGGCCGCCTCATGCGTCAGCATCACGCGATGTCCGCGCGACCCGCTCGGTGCCTTGTCGCTGGCAACCCCCACCAGCGTCAGCACTCCTTCAAAAGGAAGCCGGTTCGGGTGCCCTTGCACCACCGGGAACTCCACTGCCATCGCTTGCAGTTCCATGGAGGCGGGCCGCTTCGACGGATGCAGCGAATGATCGATCGTGCCCATGGTACCTCTCATCCCGGTACACGGGTTCACCGCCGTCGCCCTGCGCGTGCTTCCAGAAAGACTCTCCTTCGTACTCCGTCGATGAAGCCCGTCCGCTGATCCCATGCCACCTCCTCGTATTGCACGCCAAAGCAAAAGCGGGAGAGCCCGTGATGCGCTCTCCCGCTAAATTTGCTTACATTTCGAGAATACCAAACCGCATAGAACTAATGCGCAAAGTTATGAAAGTTTTATCTTCTTTCGATTGAACGAGATACGGGTTATGTTCGCCTTGCCCCCTCTTGACAAGCTTTTCTAGGTTCCAGCAGATTCAACTCCAGAAAAATAGCTGTAAGGCAATCGATCGCTTCCTCGTACCGCCGCAAAATCGTCCTCCGATTGGTTCCCATCATGACCGCAGTTTCTTCGTGCGTGTACTCCTGGATCGCCATACGGACGATTAGGGTCTGTTGCAATTGGGTTAATCGTCCAATGCACTTCTCCACGTCATGCACAAAGATGACCAGGTCCTCGAAGCTGTGGACGCGGTAACTCGTCACCTTGCTCCGAAACATCTCCTGTCCCAGCATCGACGGCACCCTGCCCGTCTCCATGGAAAACCGCATGTATCTCCGCAGCATTGCCTCCGTATATTTCCTGTAGAACGCCAGTCTTGGTTCGACCGGCTCAAGCGGCTTCCCTCCAGCTTTAGCAATGGCCGACTTGCTAGGAAGCGGATCACAGGCCCAGACGCGAGGCAAAAACGCCAATGCTATGCTCATCGCGCACCTCCCGCGACCGCGGCGGCGCATCCGGAACGCCGCTTTCGCCCGCCGGCGTGCTTTTCCCGTCGCGCCGGAAAATGCGCCAGCAAGCGTGCGCATCCTTGGCAGTAAACACCTTCTCCGATAGCGTCGCGGAGCCACAAAGCTCCACATCCTTCACATACTTTTAGATCAAGGCGCAAGTAGTTCATCAGTTTCCTCGTGAAGCGTATTGATCCCCCGGCGAGCCTCAGAATTTACGGCGATTGGGCTCACTCAGGTTGCTTGATGGCCCCTGAGCTCTTCCGCGGGCTCTCACTGGCCTGTCGGAATCGCTGCGGCGCGGATTGTGGTTGAGTTGAGAGGATGTGCCGTTCCGGGAAAATCGTCACGTCCTCACTCCGGTCCTCCAATCTGGGCAGGTTCCTCCTGCCGAAAGAATCCCATGCGGGAGTTTTAGAGTTCCCAATATGGGAAGTTTCATGGTTATAGCTTCCGACAATCTTACTGTCAAGGACATAAGCGAACTATTCTCAGAAAAGCGGCAAAAGCCGCCCTGTAGAAAAATTTATTGCTGCAGCTTGTTATTTCTTCGATGTTTGAGTTGCCAAATGATATGGTTGCCGTCAGGTCTCTTATGAACTTTCAACATCTGCATGAGCTTCTTCGTCTCGAAATTGTTCGCCGCATCGAGCTGGGTGTTCTCACCGGGACTAAGCTCGCGCAGCAAGCAGGCTTTCAACAGGCCCACATCTCCAACTTCCTCAACAAACGACGTTCCCTCTCCCTCGAAGGGCTCGACCGGGTGCTTGCGGCGCAGGACCTCACCATCGACCAGTTGCTCCCTGTGGACCTCAGCGCATCAGGCGCAGTAGCCGCAGGAGACCCAATGGAGGTGATTCCGGTCGTCTCGCACTCTGTGGCCATGGAAAACACTTTTGCCACCGCCGCGAACGTGATCGAGACCATCCACGTCTCCGGCTCGCGGCTACAGGGAAATCGGGCGCGGCCCTCGCCCAAGCGCTCCAACTGGCAGCGCTTCGTTGCCGTTCGCGTCGACGCCCAACAGGCCGCCGCCATGGAGCCTATCCTTACCAACGGCACCATCGCTGTCCTCGATCGCCACTACAACTCGCTCGCTCCCTATCGATCGCATCAACCCACGCTCTTCGCCGTGCGCTGCGGCGCCTCCCTGTTGCTGCGTTTTGTTGACTTCGACGAAGGACGCATCATTCTCCGCCCCTACGCCCGCTCCTTTCCCATCCAGCTTCTCTCCGTCGGCACCGACGACGCCCCCGGCGACTACATCGTAGGCCGCATCTGCATCCTTCTCTCCGAGCTCTGACCCTCCAGGACGCGACCGCGCGGGTTAAACTGAAATCGTGCTTTCAAAGCTGTATGCAAAATGGATGTTCGCTTGGGAGACCGCTCTCACCACGCGCGACACCAATCGCGTCGTCCGACCCATCGAATGGGGTTTCGATTGGCTGCCGGACATCGCTGAGGAAGCTGAAGGCGCGGAAGACGCCGGCCACGCTCCTCCTGAGACCAATCTGGATCGGATGAGCGCCCTCAGTCGGAAGATCGTTCAGAACTCCGAACGCTTCTTCGCCTACCGGACACCCACGGACTTTCGTCTGGAGCATCGCTTCCCACTGCTCTTTCCGACCAACGTTCGGCAGGAAACACTCTCCGAGGACGCGGAGCTGAAGCGGCAAGCTGCCGTGGGCGACCTCCACGAGGTGCCTTTCCTTCGCTTTACCTCGCCCGCGCTCTCGAAGTACCCCGATAACGATGCGGTCAACGCGCGCTGGTACCCCGCCGAGACAAAAACCGGTTCCTCTCGCCAGGCCATCATCGTGCTCCCGCAGTGGAACGCGGACGCCTTCAGTCACAACGCCCTCTGTACACTCTTCAATCGCTTCGGCGTCTCCGCCCTGCGCTTGTCGAAGCCCTACCACGACATCCGCCGCCCCCGGGAGCTCGAGCGCTCCGATTACGCTGTCAGTTCCAACATCGGCCGAACCATAGCCGCGTGCCGCCAGGCCGTCGTCGACATTCGGGCCTGCATCGACTGGCTCGAAACCCAGGGCTATGACCAGTTCGGGGTCCTCGGCACCAGCCTCGGCTCCTGCTACGCGTTCATCGCCGCCGCCCACGATCCGCGCCTCCGCGTTTGCGCCTTCAACCATGCCTCCATGTCCTTCGGCGATGTCGTGTGGACCGGCCAAAGCACGCGTCATGTGCGCGCCGCCTTTAAAGAAGCCGGGCTGACGCAGGCCGATGTGCGCGTTCTCTTCGCAGCAATCAGCCCAAGCGAGTACATGGCTACGTTCGCTGCCAACCCCAAACGGGTACTGGTGGTGCACGCCACCTACGACCTCACCTTTCTCCGCGAGTTCTCACTTGAGGTTCTTGCCGGCTTCCGGCGCTACGCCGTCGACTACGTCTCCAAGGTCCTGCCTTGCGGCCACTACACTACCGGCGAGACCCCCTACAAATATCTAGACGGTTGGTACCTAGGCTCCTTTGTCTACGATGCCTTCAAACGCCTACGTAAGTCTTAGAAGCGCGACCCGCGAGCAACATGCCTCAAAGGTAAAATCAAACCTATGCCGATCGACCTCACCGCCCCCTTAGCCGACTTCGACCCCGAGATCGCCGCGCAGATCGCGCACGAGGTCGCCCGCCAGCACGAAGGCCTGGAGATGATCGCCTCCGAAAACTTCGTCAGCCGGGCCGTTCTGGACGCGGTAGGCACCGTCTTCACCAATAAATATGCCGAAGGCTACCCCGGGAAGCGCTACTACGGCGGCTGCGAGTTCGCCGACGTGGTCGAAAACCTCGCCCGCGACCGCGCCAAGCAGCTCTTCGGCGCGGAGCACGCCAACGTCCAGCCGCACTCCGGCTCCCAGGCCAACGCCGCCGCCTTCATGGCGCTGCTCACCCCCGGCGACACCATCCTCGGCCTCGACCTCGCCCACGGCGGCCACCTCACGCACGGCCACAAGCTCAACTTCTCCGGCAAGCTCTACCGCATCGCCGGCTACCAGGTCCGCAAAGACACCGAGACCCTCGACTACGACGAGATCGAATCCATCGCCGAGCGCGAACACCCCAGGATGCTCATCGCCGGCGGCAGCGCCTACGCCCGCACCCTCGACTTCCCCCGCATGCGCGCCATCGCCAATAAGGTCGGTGCCTACCTCCTCGTCGACATGGCCCATATCTCTGGCCTCGTCGCGGGCGGCGCGCACCCCTCGCCCGTCCCCCACGCCCACGTCGTCACCACCACCACGCACAAG
>CAXTWP010000236.1:0-4941 GCA_964247945.1 uncultured Acidobacteriaceae bacterium
GTCGACAATGGGTTGATGCCGAACCGGCGCGGCTCGATCAACATGGACGACGAGGGGCATCCGACGCAGGAGACGGTGCTGATCGAGAGCGGCATCCTGAAGGGCTTTCTCTCGGACAAGCTGAACTCGCGGCTGATGGGGATGCCGAACACCGGCTCCGGCAGACGCGAAAGCTACCACCATATCCCCATGCCGCGGATGACCAACACCTACATGCTGAACGGCGAGGACCAGCCGGAAGACATCATCAAGAGTGTGCAGCGGGGGCTCTACGCGGTGAACTTCGGCGGTGGGCAGGTCGACATTACCAATGGCAAGTTCGTGTTCTCGGCGAGCGAGGCTTATCTGATCGAAGACGGCAAGGTGACGCGGCCGGTGAAGGGCGCGACGCTGGTGGGGAACGGCCCGGAGGCGCTGAAGTACGTGTCGATGGTGGGAAATGACCTTGCCTTAGATGAAGGAATCGGCACCTGCGGCAAGGCCGGGCAGAGCGTTCCGGTCGGCGTCGGCATGCCTACAGTAAAGCTCGACCGCATGACGGTCGGGGGAACAGGACAGTAAGACCATGGCAGCCGAACGCGAAAAGATGTACGAGTGTGAAGTCCGGCGCCGCCGCCTGAAAGAGGGTGGAGGATACGAGCCATACTGGAAGGTCAAGAAGGTCGCAGTGGCGCTGGTCGACCAGGACACGGAGTTTCGCTGCAAAGACTGCCACGGCGCCGTAAAACTGCTCGGCCGCAATGGCAAGGCCGAAACCGTCGCCTACGCCGAACATAAGCTCCCCGCCGACAGCGAGTATTGTGCGGGCGGCCTCTTCTTCAAGAAGGCCACCGATGGTCGCGAACCGAAGCTGTCGGAGCATCCAGTCGAGTAATTCCGCCAAGGTCTTTAGTAGAAAGAAGCATTCACGCACGACTATGTTCATGCTCATCGAGGTATTTCCATGGCAACAGCCGAACGCGAGATGATCCACGAGTGCCAGGTAAAAAGACGCCGCGTCCGGGCGGCAGGTGGCTATGAGCCTTTCTGGAAGCTCAAGACCGTTGCTGACGCGCTCGCGGACAGTGACACCGAATTCCGATGCCAGCATTGCTACGGTGCTGTTAAGCTCAACGTCCGCACGGTTTCGGATGATGCCATCCGCCACATGAAGCATAAGGTGAAGATCGACTCAGAGTTCTGCCCGGCGGGCATCCATTTTCAGCAGGCGACGGATGGGCGCGCTCCGCGGCTTTCCGCCTCTCCTGTCCGCTGAATCATGTCATCTCCGCATACAGTTCTCGCACCGACAGATTTACACCAACTCGCCCATGACACCGTAGCCAAGGCCCTCCGCGCCGGAGCAAGCGATGCCGAGGCCGTCGTCTACGAAGGCGATGAGTTCGAGACCCGCGTCCGCCTAGGCCGGGTCGAAATGCTGAAGGAGTCCGGCTCGCGCGCCATCGGCCTGCGGGTGTTTATGGGACAGAGGACCGCCAGCACGTCCTCATCTGACTTTTCGCGCGACAGCATCAAGCGGCTGGTGGATGGGGCGATCACGCTGGCGAAGATCACCAGCGAAGACCCGTTCGCCGGGCTGCCGGAGCCGGAGGCCTTCGGTAAGGTCGAGGGCGATCTGGCGCTCTACTTCGACGACGTGGCGGCGCAGCCTCCGACTGAGCGGATTGAGATCGCGCGGCGGGTGGAGGCGGCCGCGATGGCGGTGGACACGCGCATCCAGAACTCCAAGGGCGGCGACTTCGATACTTCGCTGTCGCATAAAATCCTGGTGAACTCGCGCGGCTTCGCGGGGGAGACGCGTCGCAGCTATTGCGGCTTTTCGGCCGCGCCCATCGCGCAGGACGCGAGCGGAACGATGCAGGGGAACTACTGGTATTCAAGCGCGCGCACCACCTGCCTGCTTGAATCGCCCGAAGCCATAGGCCGCATCGCCGCCGAGCGGGCGCTGCGGCATCTTGGAGCGCGGAGGATGGCGACGCAGCGCGCGCCGGTGGTCTTCGCGCCGGAGATCGCTCGCGGGGTGATCGGCAACATCTTCGACGCAGCCAACGGCGACAGCATCTATCGCCAGGCCAGCTTCTTCGCCGGGATGCTGGGCGAGCGCGTCGCAGGCGAGAACATCACGGTCGTCAACGACGGCACGCTGGTGTTTGAGAAGGACGGCATCCGCTATGGCGGCTTCGGCACGGGGGCTTTTGACGGCGAGGGGCTGCCCACCCGCCGCACCGTGCTGGTCGAGCGCGGCGTCCTGAAGAACTACGTCATGAACACCTATACGGCGCGCAAACTGGGGATGGCCTCAACCGGCAACGCCTCGCGCGGCCTGGCGGGGCACCCCGGCATCGGCGCGGGCAACTTCTTCCTTGAGGCGGGTACGCTGACGCCCGAGCAGTTGCTAAGCGATGTCCGCAGCGGTCTATATGTGACCGAGACGATGGGCTTCGGCGTCAACCTCGTCACCGGCGACTACTCGCAGGGTGCCGCGGGTCTGTGGATCGAGAACGGTGAGTTGGCGTATCCGGTCGAAGAGATTACCATCGCCGGCAACCTGAAGGAGATGTACCTGAACATCTCCGCAGTCGGGAACGACCTGGTGTTTCGCGGGGCAAGCGCCGCGCCCACGATCCGGGTGGAAGGCATGACGATCGCCGGTAGCTGAGTCTACCTGGCGTCAGGTAAACGCGAGGCGCGTCTCTCGTGGCTCTACCTACAAGACCATAGAAAAGCGGCGAAGATTAACGGGAACCATAAGACCCTTGCTGAACGATCAATTTGGCGAGCAGAGTCCCTGCCTCTTCTCTACCATCCCTCTTGTAGTCAACGTTGCACATACTTACTTCGCCCGCCCGAAGCTAAGCCTGCCGCTCTTATTTGTACTTGCGCAGTGAAGCAGAGGACCTCATTTCGGTAATTAGTTATTCAAGAGATAGGCTTTTTCGCCGCAGCCTTCTTCGCGGGGTTTTTCTCCTTTGCCGCATGGTACGTCTCCAGCAACGCCCGGCCCTTCTCCGCCAGCTTCTTAGCTTCATCCTCCGTCTTCGGCACCGGTTCGCCCCAAGCATGGGCGCTCAACGCGAGGCGAGTCGGTTCGCCGTCCTTCTCCATCGGTCCGCGTGGATGCGTAAAGTGCCGCGTCAGAAACGACCCCTTGCGCTTCATTTTTTCCGGAGTATCCGCCGGGCCGGTCACTCCGGGCTTCAGGTGTGAGCCGTCGCGCTTGTTAAAGAACCCTCGCCCCGCAGCGGTTAGTCCACCCTTGGGGTCCTTCCCTTCGGCCGGCATGGCCGCCGTCCTTGACACGGCCTTCTTCGCCGCTTTCTTGGCTGTCTTCTTCCGCCGGCATTCTCTTCGTCGTCACTTTCTTCGTCGTCATGCGCGCGCCTCTCTCGCTAGGAGGCCGGAAAGCATCCCGATAGTTGCCATCCGGCGCGTGATCTGCAGGCGCAACGCTGTCAGATGTCCTCGGCTTACAATCGATCTGTGGCCGTGCCTTTCCACTTCGAGCAGACAGCGTCCTTTACGCCGGACGCAGCCGTTGAAATTCTCAGCCAGATTCCGGCTGATCCAGGCGTTCTCGCGCTCTTTGGGGCCGACCCCGCGGCCCAGCCGTACCTGACGCGCACGGCCGACCTGCGCCGCCGCGCCAACCGCCTGCTTGCGCCGGGCGACGCGACGACGAAGCGGCTGAATCTGCGCGACCGGGTGGTTCAGATTGCGTACACGGTGACTGGCTCGGAGTTCGAGTCGTCGCTCGTGCTCTACCACGCCGCCGCGGCGCTGCTGGGTCTGCCGGAGGCGCGCCGCCGTCTAAAACTGCACACGCCCTTTTTCCTGCGCTTTACCGCTGGCCACGCGCATCCGCGTATCTACGCGACCAACCGGCTGAGCAGACGCGGACTTGAACATACCTACGGGCCGTTCCCGTCGCGCTCGGCGGCCGAGCGCTACGCCGATGCTGTGCTTGACCTTTTCAAGCTGCGCCGCTGCCATGAGGACCTTACCCCGCACCCCGACCATCCCGGCTGCGCCTACGGCGAGATGAAGAAGTGTCTCGCGCCCTGCAATCTATCCTGCGCCGCCGAGGCCTACGCCGCCGAGGCTGCCGCTGTGCAGGCCTTCTTCGCTACACGGGGGGAATCGATGCTTGCGCGGCTGGCGCAGGCCCGCGATGAGGCCTCCGCCGCAATGGACTTTGAGGCCGCCGCGGCCGCGCACTCGCAGCACCAGAGGGCCAAGGCCGCCGCGGCTTTGGCCGACGAACTGGTGCGGCCGGTGCCGCAGCTTCGCGCAGCGATCGTCCAGCCTTCCGCGCGCGGCGCGGAGGACACGCAGCCGGCGAACGTCTTTCTGCTGGCTGGGGGATCACTGGCCGGACCGGAGCCGCTCTCGACGCTTGGAGTGCGCGCGGTGAAGGAGCAGACGTCGGTGGGGTCGAGCCTGTTTGCGCAGCCGTTAATGCTTCAGGCCGTGCCGCTCGGCAGCGATACTGAGGCCGCGCAATCGAACAATCCTGAGGAACGAGCGGCCCGCGCGATTGCCGCGCTTGCGGCGAAGCAGGGACCGGAGACGGATACGGCGACGCTGAGCGATCATCTTTCGCTGCTTCGCCGCTGGTACTACCGGCCGGAGAAGCAGCGTACCGGGGAGGTTTTCTTTCTGAATCCCGGCGGCACATGGCCGCTTCGCCGCATTCTGCGTGGCGCGGCTCGCATGGCGCTGGGCGAGCCGGAGGCGATGGCAGAGACACAGCGCGATGCTGCGCCAGCCGTGGCCGAAGCGCTGAAGACGCGCATCCTGCACGAAGGGCGGGCAGGGGTCGAGCGGGTGGTGCCGGTAATCGGGCCCGGTATGAGTCCGGGCGGGGTCGAACCGGAGGCTCCGCGGACCTTCACCTCGCGCCGCAAGCGGCCCGGGCGCGGCGGTCTTGATACAATCATGCCC
>CAXTWP010000237.1:0-2829 GCA_964247945.1 uncultured Acidobacteriaceae bacterium
CGCCCGAGGGTGCCTCCGTCTGGCTGCTGTTCGACGACGGTGAAGAGTCCGTCTCCGGCAACTGGACCGACGCCGACTCGCTCTACGGCACGCGCCATCTCGCCGCCAAGTGGGCGAACGACGGCACTCTCGCCAAGATCAAGGCCTTCATCGTCGCTGATATGTGCGCCGATAAGGACCTCAACATCGACTACGTCGACAACTCCACGCCTTGGCTGCTAGATGCCCTCAAACAGGCCGCCAAAAACACCGGGCACACCGCGAGCATCTTTAGATACACCGAATCGGAGCAGGACGATCATCTGCCATTTCTAAAGCGCGGTGTTCCCGTCCTCGACTTTCTGGACGCCCATTACGGCCCCGCCACCGCCGCCGCACCCGACGGCTACCACCATACCGCTCAGGACACCCTCGACAAGATCAGCCCCCGCTCCCTCCAGATTTCCGGGGACCTCCTGCTGGAGCTTCTACGCCTCGTCAACCAGCGCCCCTGATCGGTCCGGAGACAGGAACGCCGGAGTCCTTGTTCAGGGTCTCCGGCGTCATCTTTGCCATCCGGGGAGGTGTCCTTAAGGCTGGCTTACTACCGCGTCATCGTGTCGGCGCTGTAGTAGTCGTCCCGCCGCTGCCATCGGTAAAGTGCGTGAGCTCTCCACCAGCAGTTCCTTGCCTACGATGTGGCCGACCAGAACTACCTGCGAGAAGCTGAAGCGATACTGCGCTGTAAACGCAACCGCCGCTGTCGAGCTGACGTTGGGCGCGTAGGCCATGCCGATCACCGAACCCCAATCGCAGGGTGTCGGGCTGCACGCGCCGAAGGCATGGACGGTGATGCCCGTGCTCGTGGCGGCGATGACTACCTTGACCAGTTCCCGCGTCGCGTAGTTGATGTTGGTCCAGGTTCCTACAAGGTTTGCCGGGGACACAGCAGCGATTTTAGCCGGAGCTTCGACCATCTGCGAGGGGGTTTTGTACTCATTTGCTACTTGTGTACTCATGGTTCTTTCTCCTTGTCGGGTGTCTCGCGTTCACGAGAGGCAAAGAGTGGTGTTCCCTAACCCTGTAGCATTTCAGCACACCATCTGACAGTTCCCATAATGGCGCAAACAAGGACGATCTATGGGCACGACGCCGGGGCACGACGCTAAGATATTTCTAATAAAGGCCGATCTGCATAACAGAAAGGAGAACGATCATGACCTACGCGACTCTGCTCAACGATTCACCCTACGCCATCACGACTGAGGCCATCGTGCGCCTAGACCCCTCGCCCGGCCGCCGATCCATTCCTCCTTCCGGTACGGCTTCCAAGCCGGAGCCGGTCGACGCTCCTCACATCGACGAGGCCAGCATCAGCCACGCCAGCCTCCTGCTTGCGCACGCTCTTACCTTGACTGACGTCCGCGCTGATCGAGTCGCCCAGCTCCAGCAGGCGATCGCAACCGGCACCTACCGCCTGCCTGCTGCAGCGATCGCCGAAAAGCTGATCCAAACGCTGGAAGCTTGAGATGGCGCCTGCGCGTCCCACATTCGCGCCTTCATCCGCGATAGAGGGAGCGGCCAGGTAGTCATAAGGAAGCAGAGCCGATCGTCTCGGGCGGTAGAATAGCCTAAGACCGACCGATGGCCTATCAGGTTTTAGCCCGCAAGTACCGCCCCCAGCGCTTCGCCGACGTTGCCGGCCAGGATCACGTCACCGTTACCCTGATGAACGCGCTTTGCCAGCAGCGCATCGCGCACGGCTATATCTTCTCCGGACATCGCGGTATCGGCAAGACGACCATTGCGCGCATCCTCGCCATGGCGCTCAACTGCCGTAACGCTATCGGCAGCGCTGCCCGCCCAACGTCCGAGCCGTGCGAGAGGTGTGAATCTTGTACAGAAATCAGGGCCGGCAACGCCACCGACGTTATCGAGATCGACGCTGCCACCAACCGCGGTATCGACGAGATCCGCGAACTGCGCGACGCCGCCCGTTACCGGCCTTCGCGTGACAAGTATAAGATCTACATCCTCGACGAGGCTCACCAGATCACCGACGCGGCCTTCAACGCGCTGCTGAAGACCCTCGAAGAGCCGCCCGACCACATCGTCTTTATGATGGCCACGACTCAGCCGGAGGACATCCCGCAGACGGTTCGTTCGCGCTGCCAACACTTCAGCTTTCATGCCGTCAAGCTGGCCGACATTCTCACCGAACTACGCGGCATCGCCGCCAAGGAAGGCATCGACGCCGACGATGCCGCGCTCGGCCTGCTCGCGGAGGCGGGCGACGGCTCCATGCGCGATGCCCTCTCCATCATGGATCAGGCCATCGCATCGGCCGCGTTTGAAGATGGTCGAGCGCGGTTGGACGCTTCCCAGATCCGCGAGTTGATGGGCACGGTTCCCAACGCCGTCTTCGAGCGCATCCTGATCGCGGTCGACGCAAACCAGTCGGCCGAGGTGATGACGACTGCCAACACTCTCCTGGACTCCGGCAACTCCCCCGCGCAGCTCGCCCGTCAGGCCTGCCGCTATCTCCGCAACGC
This sequence comes from uncultured Acidobacteriaceae bacterium, assembly GCA_964247945.1. Classification (GTDB taxonomy): domain Bacteria; phylum Acidobacteriota; class Terriglobia; order Terriglobales; family Acidobacteriaceae; genus Edaphobacter. The sequence goes on from CAXTWP010000237.1 coordinate 2,532, forward strand.
GCTGATTGCCAAGATCGCCGGTTTGAACGCCGAGGGTGAGACGGCCAATGCCAATGCCGCCGAGTTGCTCCAGATCTCCATCGACGAGCAGCGCCGCGCCGGCCGGACCGCCGCGCTGTTTACCGAGGAAGAGCTTACCCGCTTCCTCCAGATCATGCTTCGCACCTTCGACGAACTCGGCTACAGACAGGAACAGCGCTTCCACTTCGAGTTGGGCCTCTTGAAGCTCGTCCACTTGCGCCGCCTGCTGCCCGTCGAGGAGCTGCTCAGCGCCCTGCCCATGCCGTCGAGTCAGCCG
>CAXTWP010000237.1:2839-4936 GCA_964247945.1 uncultured Acidobacteriaceae bacterium
AAGCGGCGTTCTCTCCGTGCGCGCAGAGTCCCGCGCGGAAGCGCTTTGACGACCCGCCGGCGATCCAGCCGGCTGCCGCCACGGTCCAGCAACCCGCCGGGATCAAGCTGCCCGTCGACGTTCCTCTGCCACCCGCCATCAAGGTTGTCATTGAAGACTCACCCCAAGAGAGTCCGCTTCTTGCTTCCGCGTCCTCCGACCGTCCTAACTCCGAAGGTCAACCTCATCCAAACTCGGCCCCAAGCCTTCGATTGCAGGAGGCTGAGCAGGGCGGAGCTGATATCCGGGCTTATGCTTCAGCACCAGCCGCTATCCTTCCCGACCTCTATGAAGCCGCGCCTGACCCAAGCACCCTGCAACAGACCGCCATCGAGGCCCTTACCGCCGCGAAGGGTCAGCAATCCGCCGTGGATGCTCTTGAGGATGCAGCCTGGACTCTCGACAACGGGACCCTCACCGTTCAGACTAGCGTTTCGAGGACCATGCTTGGCGTTGTGATCAACCCCGAGGCCGAAAAGGTTATTCGCGCCACGCTGGCGCCGGGGCTTAGGTTAAACGTGCTCCCCGGCGCACCCAATCTCGAGAGAAAGAAGCGGCCCGCGCGCGCCGGTTCCGTCCAGGACCGCGCCAGCGCGCATCCGATCGTTCAGCAGGCGCAGAGCCTCTTCAACGCTGAGATTCGCAGCGTTATCGATCTGAGGGAAGGCGAGTAGCATGAACGCGGTGACGACTACCATAGGCGCACTGGCGTGGATCATTTTCCTGTGCGTCGCGTTCTATATCTTCTTCATTCCGGCACGAATTGCGCGTCGCAGAAACGTCATCCACTACAAATGGATCGTCCTGGCGAATGTTGTAGCCGGAGCGACCGGTGCGGGCTGGGTCCTCGTCCTTATCTGGGCGCTCTATGACGATTCAATAGATGGCGGTCCATCCATCCCCCCGCCAATCACCGCCATCTACCCTCCGGATTGGAAACCACGATCATCAAGTCGCAAGATAAGGAATGAACCATGAACCTTTCCGACCTCGGCAAGATGCGCGAGATGATGTCGCACGCCAACGCGATGCAGCAGGAGATGGAGCAGAAGCTCGCTGCCACCGTCGTTGAGGCCGGCTCCGGCGGAGGTGTTGTCACCGTCCGCATGAACGGCAAAAAGGAAGTCCTCAAGCTCAAGATCGATCCCGCCGTGCTGGGCAGCACCGCCGGCGATCTGGAGCTCCTCGAAGACTTGATCCTCGCCGCCGTAAACGAAGCCGGCCGCCGCGCGGATGAGGCCATGAAGTCCAGCACCCAGAGTATGCTTGGCGACCTGATGGGCGGCCTCGACCTGCCCGGCCTTACCTGATGTCTACCCGTTTCGCCGAACCCATGTCGCGTCTCATCGAGCAACTGCGTAAGCTGCCCGGCGTCGGCACGAAATCCGCCCAGCGGTTTGCCTTCCATATTCTGCGCGCGTCGGCCTCCGACGCCGAGGCCCTTGCCGAAGCTATCCGCCAACTCAAACAGCACCTCCGCCTCTGCTCGGTGTGCAACAACATCACGGACGTCGACCCCTGCACCTATTGCGCCAGCGCAGTGCGCGACCAAACCGTCGTGTGTGTCCTCGAAGAACCCACCAACATCGCCACCATTGAGAAAACACGCGCGTACAATGGCGTCTTCCACATTCTTCACGGCACCCTTTCGCCGATCGGCGGCGTCGGTCCGGAGCAGCTTCGTATCGCCAACTTGCTCACGCGGGTCACCGCGCCCGATCCTCCTATCGCCGAGATCATCCTCGCCACCAGTCCCACCACCGAGGGCGAAGCCACCGCCGCCTTTCTGGCTCACGAACTGCATCGCCACAGCCCCACGCTACGCATCACCCGCATCGCAACCGGAGTACCGGCGGGCTCCGATATTGAGTATGCCGATGAGGTCACGATCGCCCGCGCCATGGAAGGGCGGCGCGCCTATTCGCGTTCTTAACAATCATCGTTCCATCCCAGACCTCCCGAATCTGACATTTTGCCTCTTATGGTAGCGAACACAGAGCCGAGAGGGCCAGCCCCATGAAGAGCAGCACCACGGAACACGAGACCATCCACTACATT
>CAXTWP010000238.1:0-4935 GCA_964247945.1 uncultured Acidobacteriaceae bacterium
ACGTTCTACAAGGGGGCGATGGCGGCGGAGATTGCGGCGTTCGAGGCGGCCGGGGGCGGGCTGATCACGGCGGCTGACCTGGCGGCGTATGAGGTGAAGGACCGGCGGCCCATCAAGGGGCAGTATCGCAAGTACGACGTGATTACGGCGCCGCCGCCGTCTTCGGGTGGGATCGTGCTGGTGGAGGCGCTGAATATCCTGTCGGGGTACGACCGGCCGAAGATCGGGCAGGATCGGTCGGCGGCGCAGGTGCACATCATTACGGAGGCGTTTCGGCGGGCGTATATGGACCGGAGCGACTATCTGGGTGACCCGGACTTCAACACGCTGCCGTTGAAGCAGATGGCGAGCGCGAAGTATGCGGCGGCGTGGCGGGCTTCGATCAATCCGGCGAAGCCTACGCCGAGCGCCAGCCTGGTGCGGCCTGCGAGATTTCTGCCTCCGCCGCCGGAGGGCGCGCCGCATAAGGAGGCAATGGATACGACGCATTACTCGGTGGTGGATAAGGACGGGAACGCGGTCTCGACCACCACGACGCTCAACGGAGGCTATGGGAACGGGATCGCGGTGGCGGGGCTGGGATTCCTGCTGAACAATGAGATGGACGACTTCACGTCGAAGATCGGGGTGCCGAATATGTTCGGGCTGATCCAGGGGCCGGCGAACGCGATCGCTCCGGGCAAGCGGCCGCTCTCCGCCATGACGCCGACCATCGTCACCACCCACGCCCACTGGTACCGGCGAGGCAAGCTCTACCTGGTGCTGGGATCGCCGGGCGGGTCCACGATTATCACCACCGTAGCGAACGACACCATCAGCGTCATCGACAACCACCTCGACATCCAGGCCGCCGCCGACGCGCCGCGCTTCCACCACCAGTACCTGCCCGACCGGCTCGACTTAGAAAAGAAGTTCCCAGCCGACACCGGCGAGCAGCTAAAGGCCATGGGCTACATCACCAACCGCATGCAGGCGGCGGACGACAAGAGTCCGGGTCTCTGGGGCGACAGCGAGCTGATCCTCGTCGACCCCACAACGGGCGACTTGCTGGGCGGGCACGACAGCCGCCGCGCGTTTGGCAAGGCTGCCGGGTAATGAGGGTGGGAGTCGGGCAGCCGTGACCGAATACGAGCTAAGGTCGATGGTGGCGCGCTGGATCGACTACTATCACGACCAGAAGAACGACGAGAAGTGGCAGGCGTGGGCGGCGACGAACGAGCACCTCGACTACCTGATCGAATACGAGCCGTGGGATGCCTGGCGGGTGATCGTCGCGATTCACGCGCGCGATAAGTCGTATGTCATCAGCGATAGCCTTTGCGCGGGCCCGGTCGAGAACCTGCTGGTTGCCAACGGCGAGCAACTTATAGACGAGATTGCGGCGTATGCGCGGAAGAACGCGTCGTTTGCGACGCTGCTGCGAGGCATCTGGCGCGGCTCGATGACGGACGAGGTGTGGGCGCGAGTGCAGGCGATCCGCGATCGCCGGGTGTGGCAGGGTTTTCCGGAGGTTTAGAGCGAACGGCTTCAAGCTGAAGAGGCTGAACAGCGGATTGCCTTCGGGAATGACAAACAAGAAAGACAAGTGCAAGGGCAACAGCGGACCTGGCGGGGTCAGCGACCGCTGTGCTTGCGCCAGACGACCTTGAGCTTGCGCCGCCAGCGTTCGTCGAGGGCCGCGAGCGTCCACTCGACGCGGGGCGAAAGGTAAGCAAGCACGGTCTCGGTAGCGGGATGGATGCGGAGCGCGGGCGCGGCCAGATAGAGCCTTGGCGCTTGGGGCGAAAGCAAGACGCCGCCGAAGTAGCCGAGGCGCTGAAACTCGCCCAGACCAGTGGCGGGGTCGGGGTTCTGGCGGTGGTGCCAGCGGACGCGCACCCAATAGTCGAGGCCCTGGAGCGCGAGGTGGAGGTCTTCCTCGGCCTTGAGTTCGATGACGGCCAGGCGGCCGTCGCGGGTGACGCCGAGCAGGTCGAGCATCCCGCGATCGGCGGCGGCGAAGGCCGGCACCTGGGTGTAGACGTGGGCGGGATCGAGGTGCGGGTCGAGCGGCTCGAGATCCTTGCGGAGGACGCCTTCGAGCCAGCGTTCGGACTGCATCCGAAACAGCGGGTCGCGCTGGCTGCCGCTGGCGTGGCGGCGATGGAAGAGGCGCAGGGTCAGTTCGCGGAGCGCGGTTTCGTTGTCTTCGGTCAGCGGGGTCTCGTTCGCGCTCGCGCCGAAGCTGATATCGAGCGAGCGGTTGAAGGAGGTCTGCGAGACGGCGACGCGGATGCGGGCGAACTCGAGGCCGTGGAGCAGAAAGGCGAGTTCGGTTCCGCTGCGCAGGCGCTGGTCGATATAGGGGAGCATCTCCGGCGGGACCACGGCGAGGACACGGGCGGCGGCCGCGGCGAAGCGGTCGCGGGCGGCCTCTTCGTTGGGAGCGCGGACGAGCCGGGTGGCGAGATTACCCTGGTCGGCTGCGTCGCTCTGCTCCAGTTCTTCGGAGCGCTCGTCGAGTTCCCAGAGCTCCCATTGGGCGGCGTCTTCGCTCAACCACGCAAGGCGCGAAAGGGTGAGCATGGCCGAGCCTCGCGGAACGATCACGCGTAGCCCCTGGAAGAGTCGGCGGCCGCCGGCGTGCTCGCGGCAGTGATGCAGCCAGAGGATGCCGAGGGTGAGGATGCCGTCGACGGTGGCCTGGGTTTCTTCCTCGTTGACGGCGATGACGGCCCAGGCGTGGTGGCCGCGCAGGAGCGTTCCGCGGGCGTAGGCCGGGCCGAAGCTTTTTTCCAGGTCCATCGCGGTGCGGAAGGCATCGGCCTTCCACTCGGGAAAGGCGCGGAGGAGGACGCGGTCGAGGGTGCGGAGATAGCGCTGCCGGGTGGCCTCGCGGGTGGAGGGGGTGCGGCGGTCGCGGTCGGCGACGAGTTCGAGGGTCTGCGGTTTGGTCTGGCCGAAGCGATGGGTGGCGAAGCGCAGCACACCGTTGCGGAGTGCTGCTGCGCCGACGTGGCGGACGAGGTTACGCTCATCGCTCCAAAGATGGAGGGTGCAGCGGCCGTGCTCGGTAACGATAGTGTATTTGGCCTCGTTCATGCTGAAGAGGGCTTTGCCGTCCTCGAGCACGACGGCAGCGGGGTGCGCGGCGAGGAACTCTTCAAGCGCTTCGGCGATCTGCTCGGGGGTTTGTTCGGGCAGGGCGGGCTGCGGGGACGCGGAAGCTGACCATGGCGTCATGCCCTCACTCTGCCCAAAGGTTTGGCGAAGTGGAGCTGGTGATGCGTAGGCCTTCGCGGAAGTAGAAGGCGTGGGCGCCGTGACGAAAGGTGCCGGAGTCGAGGCTGAGGGTCTCGCAGCCTGCATTACGGGCGTAGGCTGCGAGCCAGGTGAGCATGATCTTGCCATAGCCGCGGGAACGGGCGCCGGTGTCGGTGACGAGGTCGTCGACGTAGAGGGTGCGACCGGAGGCGAGCATCTCCTGGATGCGGAAGCCGGCGACGGCCACGATGGCAGCGTCCGCGCTGTCCGCTTCAAGCAAAGCAAGTTGGAAGCCTTGCGCCTGCTGGGCCCGAATGCGGGTAACGAAGTCGGCTTCAAGAAGAGCGGGCCGGAGTTGGTGCATGACGGGGAAGCAGCGCTGTAGGTCGTCCGGTGCCGCGGCGAGCCGCGGCTCGGACACTACCAGCCTTCCTTGGCGCGGAGATGGGTGATGTGGGCGGTGTGATGACGCGAGTGCCAGGCGTAGAGCATGGCGGCGACTTCGAGCGACATGGGGCCGTTCTCGGGATGCACGAAGCCACGCTTCCATTGCTCCTCGGTCAGGGAGGCGAGCAGCAAGACCCAGCGGGCATGGAGGCTTTCGATCAGTTCGAGCGACCATTCGACGGGCGCGGTCGAGTCGTGGAGCTCGGCCCAGGCCTTCTCGTTGTAGGGCTTGATGGTGGGCCAGTCTTCGGTAAGCGCGAAGCGGAGGCGGGTGAAGGCGTTCATGTGGCTGTCGGCGATGTGGTGGATAAGCTGACGGACGGTCCAGCCGCCGTCGCGGTAGGGGGTGTTGAGTCTGCTGTTGTCGAGTCCTTCGACCGCGTTGCGCAGCAGGCCGGGCGTCTCCGAGAGGACGGCCATGGCGTCGCGCAGTTCTCCGGTGGAGACGGACTTGGGCCGTTCGAACTTGCCGATGGGGTAGCGAGGGTCGGTGCTCAACGGCAGCTCCTGGTGTGAATACAAGACGATGGGGCCGGAGGACTTTAAGGCAGGACCGGAGGACCTAAACAGGCTGACCAAGAATCCTTTCATGCAGAGTAGCATGGCGGCCATGTACCCTTGAGCCACCATGGCGGATCGAAAGAAGACGACGGGATACAAGCTGTACCTTTTATTGGTGGCGATGTCGTTCGTGTTGTTCCCTGCGATGGCGCAAACGTCTTCGCGGATGTATGCGGGATTCGACAGCAACGAATATCCCGGTGACGCCGCGCTGCCCGGGCTGGCAAAGTCATTTGCATTTGCCGGATATTGGCTGAACAATCCGCCGGGAGCGCGCGGCAACGAGTGGCAGGGCAAGCGCGAGGCGCTGCGTCGGGCGGGCTTCGGCTTTCTGGTGCTATGGAACGGCAGGCTGGACCGGCAGATTAAAGCCGGGCGCGCAACCCCCGCCGCGCTGGGCAAGGCGGATGGGGACTCCGCCGTGAGCGCCGCGAAGCGCGAGGGTCTTCCGCTGCGAACCATTCTCTTTCTGGACCAGGAGGAGGGCGGCCGGCTGCTGCCGGAGCAAATGGACTATCTGCTCGGTTGGACCGAGGCAGTGGCGGGCGCGGGCTTTCGGCCGGGTGTGTACGGCAGCGGCCAGGCGGTGCCGGACGGCCCTGGACAGACGATAACCACGGCTCAAGACATACGCGACCATGTTGCGGCGCGGCATCTGCATGAGGTTGCGCTGTGGGTGTACCA
>CAXTWP010000239.1:0-4910 GCA_964247945.1 uncultured Acidobacteriaceae bacterium
CCAGATGAACGTCGGCGCGAGCGCGGTCGCCCGCCTCAACGGCAACGTTGGTCGTGGTCGAAGTCTTGAACCCTGTAAGGGTGACGGTCACCGAGTAGTGTCCCACGGGCAGAAGCGTCGCCTGGTACTCGCCGCTTGCATTGGATGTAGTGGTGCGCGACTCGCGCGTGTCAATGTTTGTGATCGTGATCTGAGCGTTCGGGATCGTCGCTCCCGTGGGATCGGTGACCGTTCCAAGGATGTCGGCTGTGGTGAGCTGTGCAAAGCCCGTGGTTGAAACGAACATTGCGGCTATAAACAACACTACGTATCGAGCAATTGCTTTCAACATCGAGTTGCACTGGCCAGTGCGAGAGTATTCGGTATGAATCATAGTTATCGTTCCTTGTTTGCTTTCGATAATGAGGGGAAGGAGCATGTGTCTTGTATCCATGCTGCGGTGTCGGTTTGGTGTGCAGATAATAGATTCCTTATTCCGTTGCTGTAAAGCACCTTAGCAGACGGCCAGCGTTCACTTGGCAGGCAATCCGGCAGATCAGAGCGAACACAAGTTGTCTATCATATGCCGGAATGAGGAGGATTGTCTCCAGATGCTTCGGGGAGAGGAGCTTGCCCACCTACACGGGGGCTATCACCCGCAGCAGAAAGAAGATCGCCACCCCTCCGAAGAAGACCAGAGCCATGCGGATGCCAGGTTCGCGATTAACCTCGGGCACCAGGTCGGTCGCAGCCACGTAGAGCGTCACGCCCGCGGACAGCGGCAGCCCAGCCCAGACCATCCGGGGAGCCAGGCTGATGACGAGAACGCCTAGGACCGTGGTCGCGCCGAGAACAAGGGCGGCACGGAGGGCGCTGCGGCGGCTGTGGCCTCCGGCGAGCATCACGCTGGCGACGGTAAAGCCTTCAGGGATCTTATGCAGAAAGACCGCCACAAAGATGATCCAACCCAGCCAACTGGAGATAAAGAAGCCCGAGCCGATGGCGATCCCGTCGAAGAAGGTATGCGTGGCGAGGCCGAGCAGCACGGAGTAGCTGGTTGTGGCGGAGATGAACTCCCGGTGGTGCGTCTCCTCGCCGAAATGAAAGTGCGGAACAAGGGTGCGCTCAAGCAGGTGGACGCCGCAGTAGCCAAACAGGACGAGCGCAGGTGCCCAGCGCGGGTTTACGCGTATGCCTTCGGGCACCATCTCCAGCAGCACGGCCGCCAGCAAAAAGCCGGAGCCAAGCGCGACGAAATACCGGAGCGCCGGGGCGGAAGGTGAACGGCGCACGAGCAGCAGCCCGCCGAGGCAGTCAGCCAAACCAGCGATCAAGCCAAGCTCGAGCGATAACCGGAAGGTCTCCGCGCGGAGGGTCATCGTTCCATGCGCGCGGGATGGTTGGTCTCGGTGGCGACCAGCGCGATGACAGCAAGGCCGAGGAGCAGCACGCAGCCTTCGACCTGCTCGGATTGTTTATGGAGACGGTCGAAGTCGAGTCGCGCGGGATGGTTGGTCGCGGCTGCGGCGATGTCGCCGTTGGCTTGAGCGCGATCAAGCTCCATGTGGGGCAGGATGCTGTTTTGCACATAGAACGTGAGGACAAGCATGAGGAGAGCAAGGGCAGGCTGCGCGACAGGTCGAGGGCGAATCAGACCGCAAGCGGCAAGAAAAATCATGCCGCATACAAATCCCGTCCGGTGCAGGATCGGGAGCGCCGCTCCCACCACCAGGCCGGCCTCGTGGGTGGACAAGGTGTGGAAGGCGGTGGGCGCGAGCGTGAAAGCGAAGAAGAGCAGGCCGCCCACCCAGGTGACAAGAGTGTACAGGCGGATGGCTTGGAGAAGCTTGGTCATGGCGTCTTTCACGATGGTACGGCAGCCGGCCGGCGGAGGGTTGCCGTCAGTCGGCGGCCATGCTGGAGCTGATCGTCTCGGAACGGGAAAGCGCGCGGCGCAGGACGGTCTCAAGGGCGGATTTTAGTTCTCCGTACTGGGCGTCGGTGAGTTTGCCCTGGAGGCGTTCCGTCTCGATAGCGAAGAGTTCGTCCTTGAGGGCTTGCAGAAGGGCTCCGTCGCCGGTTGCGTGTGGGGTATGAGCGGCTGCGGCCAGTGTGGGACCGGTCAGCGGCTTGGGTGAAGGGGCCTTGAGCATGAAGCCGGCACCCCCGGCAAGAGCGAGGCCGAGGCCGCCGAGTATCCACCACTTGTACTTGGCCCACGGATCGTTCGTGCCTTGGGGGTTGATCGGGGTGCCGAGACCGCCACCCGGGCGAGTGTCGGTGGCGGCGGTGCCCTGCGCGACCTGGCCGGCGGTCGTGTCGGTGCCGGGCGCGGTGGAGGTGGCGGTTTCGCCGGTTCCGGTTGCGCCGGGGGCGGGGTCGCGCGGAAGCTGCCCCTCGCCGGAGAGGGTAAAGTCGAGCGGCTGCGAGGGAACAACGTTGCGGGCGACGAAGGTCTGCGCGTTGGTCTCCTCCGTCACGGCGGTGTAGCCGGTGGCATTGCCGGGCGCGAATTTCATGCTCTTGGGCAGCATGACGGCGACGGTGTCGGTCGGCAGGACCAGACGCGGTGCGAATTTAAGGCTCCCGGTATAACTGAGCTTATAAGTGATTTGGAAGCGGGTCTCGCCGGGCCGGATCGGAAAGATAAAGGCGTAATGGTTGGGCGCGTCGCCGAGCGGAACGGGCGCGGCCTGGACCGGCATGCCGCCCGGAGCAAGCGCGGCGGAGCCTTCGACGATGGCCCCACCGGGCAGATAGAACTGGAACGGTTTGTCCGAGAACTGCGTTATCGGCGGCGTGGATTCATTCTTGACAAAGAAGTTCTCGACCACGCGGAGGCCGCTGCCGCCAGGGTCGGACTGGATGCGCAGGACGTCGGCTTCGCCGGTGACTCCCTTGACGGTGGCGGCGGCGTTGAAGACCTCGATCTCGACCGACTGGGTTCCCGGAGGCGCGGGTCGGAAGTAGTTAGCCTTGTCGTGCGTGACGCGGACGAGGTGGATGCTGCCTTCGTCGGGCACGTCCAGGGTAAAGCGGCCCTTGCTGTCCGTCTTGGTACGGGTCGACTCCTGCATCCCTTGGGCCAGCTTGATGAGGACGACATCGTCTCCCGCCGCGGGCTTGTTGACGGTCTTATTGGTAACCGTGCCGGTGATGGTCGCGGCAAAGCAGGAGGCGGCTGAAAATAAAATTCCGGCCAGGATCGGGATCGGTGTGCGCACACCTGATTTTACTCCGATGCGCGGTTCACGCCGACGCAAAGGCACCCGATCCACTACTTTTGAGGGGTGCACCCCCCCTACCCCCGCTTGTATATAAAACTATTGAAAAATAGGGGCTTAGGTCGTGTACCATACAACTTCCATACAGATTCCATACAGCTTGAGCTATACCTCTGCTGCTGCAACTTCAGCTTCGTTAGGATCTTTCCATCTAAGTAAAGTATACGTGCCGTGTCAAGCGAATCTACCTGGTACGGCCAGTCGGTGCGTGTTCGGTGAGGGTGTCGATCTCGGCGATGACGGTGACGGCTTCGTCTTCGAGGCCGGCGCGCTGGGTGGCGTAGTCCTGCTCGGGGTATTTGCCGGCGAGGTACTCGAAGTTGAGATCGCGGAGGTTGTCGTAGATGACATCCTTGCGCTCGCGAAGATAGTCGAGGCGGGTCTTGTCGCGCTGGCGGAAGGGGTTCTTCTCCGGCCAGAAGATGTAGGCGAAGAGAAGCAGGGTGATGACAGCTCCGGCGAGGACGCCCATTAATATTCCGTCTCGCGGCGGATGCGGTCGCGGAGGGCCTTGGAGCTTGCAGTGCCGGGGCCACGCACAGCAAGGGGGAGGTTGGTGCCGCGGAGTTTCCAGACGCGGATGACGAGCGCGGTGCCGATGGTGGCGAGGAAGAAGACGGCAAGCGGGGTGATCCAGGCAACGTTGTCAAAACCGCCTCGCATGGGTGAGGCGAGGACCGTTGCCCCGTACTTGGCAGCAAACCAGTTGAAGATGGAGGTATCGGTACCGCCACCGGCGAGTTGATCGTGCAACTCGTTGATCATGGGGCCGGAGACGGGGCAGCCGACGTGGTTGCACTCGAGCAGGATCTGGCCGCAGCCGCAGACACTCTCGTGACCGAGCTTGCTGAAGCGGGCGCTGGGGTCGTTTGCGCCTAGCATCACGATCAGAACACTGACGACTCCGGTGCTCTTCAGCCAAAGCGGAAGCCTAGGCATGGTGCGCCACGGCTTCCTCTTCGAGCTTCAGACTGGCGGGAGCGTGGATCGCGGCACTCCTGGTCAGGTTCGGCAGCAATGCGACGATCGTCCCGATGACGACGATGCCGACGCCGATCCAGATCCAAACAATGAGCGGGTTGATGAAGACCTTGATGATGGGCTTGTCGGTGTCAGGGTTTTTGCCCTCGTAGATGACGTAGAGATCGTTCTGCAGGTTGGTGTGGTCGGCGACCATGGTGGCGTTGGTCTCGGAGGCGTGATAAAAACGCTTCTCCGGAGCGAGTTGGTAAAGCTTCTTGGTGCTTTCGCCTTTGTAGACGTCGAGGAGAGCGTATTCGGTGTCGAAATTGGCATTTGAATCTTGCGTGTAGGACTGGCAGACGAGGCGGTAGGGGCCGAGCTTGAGAGTGTCGCCAAAACCCATTTCTTGTTCGAGCGACTGGTTGAACGCGCCGCCGGCGATCCCGATAAACATGACCACGATGCCGAAGTGGACGATGTAGCCACCGTAGCGGCGGGTGTTGCGGCGGATGAGCAGCAGGGTGGAGGCGGCGAGATTTTTGCCGGTCTGCGTACGGAGGACGTTGGCTCCGCGGAGGAACTCGGCCGTGATGGCAGTGATGACGCAGGCGGCCAGCGAAAAGGCCATGAGTGAGAAGATGGTCGCCTGCTTGTCGTCGCCGTCCCTCCAGGGCTGGTCGACAA
>CAXTWP010000240.1:0-2789 GCA_964247945.1 uncultured Acidobacteriaceae bacterium
TTCCTGCCCTTCGGCGGCAATAAGGTCTCGATTAACCCATGGCTGATGGAAAATCACCCCGAGGCCTACATGTCCATGGGCCTGACGGCGGAGCGCGTCGCCAAGCACTATCAGATCACACGCGAAGAGTGCGATGAATTCGCTCTTCGCAGTCACCAGAAAGCACTGGCGGCCATGGCCGCGGGCCGGTTCGATGACGAGATCGTGCCCGTCCCGGTAACCACCACGTCCACTGGCTCCGATGGAGCGACACATAATCAAGAGATCCTCTTCAAGGTCGACGAAGGTCCACGCGCCGATACCTCGCTGCCCGCCTTAGCGAAGCTGCGCGCCGTCTTCCATGCCAAGGGCATCGTGACAGCCGGCAACAGTTCACAAACCTCCGATGGAGCGGCAGCCGCGGTCGTTATGTCGGATACCCGGGCCAAGGAGATCGGCGCCACGCCTCTGCTGCGCTTTGTCGCCTTTGCCTACGCCGGGTGCCTTCCCGAAGAGATGGGTATCGGACCCATCTACGCCATTCCGAAGGCCTTGAAGTTAGCGGGACTCACCCTAAATGAGATCGATCTGATCGAATTGAACGAGGCCTTTGCCACGCAATCTCTGGCGATCCTCAAGACCTTGAACATCGACCCGGAGCGCGTGAATGTAAACGGCGGCGCGATCGCGCTGGGTCATCCCCTGGGCTGCACCGGCACAAAGGTGACCGCTACGCTCGCACGTGAGATGAAGCGGCGCAATGCAAAGTACGGCATGGTGACGATGTGTGTAGGCGGTGGCCAGGGCGCAGCCGGCATCTTTGAGAACCTTCAGAACTAAAGCTTGCCGGCATCAAACCCTGCTCTGTTCCAACACCGCCGAGGCTACAGTCCGGCTGGACAGACCATACTGGGTTCCATACCTTGAAGTCATTACATCGAGCGGGAGAAAAGAATGCGTATCCTAACGTTGGTTCGGCAGGTGCTCGATGCTGAAGAAAGAGTGACCGTGACCGCCGGCGTCGTCCACCTGGCGGGCAGCAAGCTTGTAATCGATACCATGGATGAGTACGGCGTTGAGGAGGCGCTTCGCCTGCGCGACGCCGGCACCGGCGTAGAGGTTGTGGCCGTCGCGGTGGGTCCAACGCGCTGCGAAGAAGCTCTGCGCAGCGCGTTGGCGATGGGCGCGGACCGCGCCATCCTCGTCGAAACCGAGGAACAACTCGATGTGATTGCAACCAGCAAGGTTATCGCGCAGCTGGCGACCCAAGAAGGCGCCGACCTGATCTTCTGTGGCGGCCAGCAGGCCGATTGGGACAGCCACGGCCTAGGGCCGGCCATCGCTGAACGGCTGGGATGGCCGCAGGCCACCTGGACCAACGTCCTGTCCGTCGACGCCGGCCAGCTCACCGGAAAGCATGATGTCGACGCCGGCAGCGAGGCATTTACCCTCAAGCTGCCCGCCGTGGTGACCACCCAGCAGGGCCTCAACGAGCCACGCTACCCCACCTTGCCGAACATCATGAAAGCGAAGCGGAAGGAGCTGCGGCGCGAACCGATCGCCATCTATGACGCCGCGCCCAAGCTGCGTTTCATTAGCGCCGCCGTGCAGGAAAAGAAGCGCGGTCGCCATATACTGGACGGAAAAGACGGACCGGCCGCGGCGCATCAGCTGGTCGACCTGCTGCGCAATGAAGCGAGGGTAATCTGATGATATTAGTCGTGGCGGAAAGATCGGGCGGCAAACTCGCCAAAAGCACGTACGAGATTACGCAGGCCGCAAGAGAAATGGGCCGCGAAGGACCCATCACCCTGCTTGTCCTGGGCAGCGACATCGCCGTCGCAGCCGCGGAGGCTGCGCTGCTTGGAGATCAGGTGCTGGTCGCGGACGCTCCTTCGCTCAAGGAGTTCGACGCGGAGATCTGGGCGGCCGCGGTGGCTCAGATCGCACAGGAGGGCGAGGCGCACACGATCCTGATCGCCGGCAGCCGCAGTGGGCGGGAGTATAGCCCTCGCGTCGCCGTCAAACTGGACGCCCCGCTCATTGAAGACGCGATCAGCCTCAAGGACGCGAACGGCTCCTTGACCGCTCAGCACTACATCTTCCTTGCGCGCGTTACCGAAACCGTGGAGGCCTCCGGCCCCGTCATCGTCGCCACCATTAAGCCCGGCGCATACGCTGTCGCCAAGCCGAATCCTGCCGCCGCCGAGCAATACGATGCGGATCTCACTGTTCCGGCGTGCCGCCTCCTCGTGACCGGCCGGTTTACCGAGAAGAGTGAACGCGTCTCCCTCGCCGACGCGGATATCGTCGTCGCCGGCGGACGCGGCGTCGGTACGCCGGAAGACTTCAAGGCTCTCGTCGAGACCCTGGCCGACCAGCTGGGTGCGGCCGTCGGGGCGACCCGCGCCGTCGTCGACGCGGGTTGGCGGCCCTACTCCGAACAGGTAGGTCAGACGGGCAAGACCGTACAGCCGAAGGTTTACTTCGCCATCGGTATCTCCGGCGCCGTCCAGCACCTCTCCGGCATGGGCAAGAGCAAGCTGATCGTCGCCATCAACAAGGACGCCGATGCCCCGATCTTCAAAGAATCCGACTACGGCTTCGTCGGGGACGTCAAAGAGATCGTTCCGGCCCTGGTCCAAGAATTGAAGCACCAGGCCTAACCGCGCGTCGCGGACCACAGGTGAAGCATGCTCCCATTCAGTCAGAAGATACTCTTCCTCCTGTTCGCGGCCATCACGGGAGCCTTTGGCCTCCGAAGCTTCTACCGCCTCTACCGCCGCCTCGCCGCCGGACGGCAAGATACC
>CAXTWP010000240.1:2799-4894 GCA_964247945.1 uncultured Acidobacteriaceae bacterium
CGCGCGCCTGGATCACCTTCCCCAGCGAGTCTGGTATGCGCTGGTCACCACGCTGACCCAAAGCAGGACCTTCCGCAAGCGGCCAGTCATCAGCTTCTTCCATTCCTTCATCTTCTATGGTTTTACCTTCTACCTGCTGGTCAACCTGGTCGACGCGATCGACGGATTCTATCCTCTGTCCTTTGCGTCTCTCGGTGTGGCCGGCAATCTTTACGTTCTGGCCGCCGACGTCCTCAGTGCATTGGTTCTGGTCGGAGTCATCGCTTTGATCATCCGTCGATTTCTGCTTCCAAGCCAGCACGACTTCACCTTCAACGAGCGCACCCTTCTCCACCCTGAAGTCAAACAGCGGTACATCACGCTCGATTCCGTGATCGTCTCAACATTTATCCTCTTCCACGTCGGCAGCCGGGCGATCGGAGCCGGAGCCAAGATCGCCGCGGAGGGTCCAGACCGCTTCGCGCTCTTTGCCACGCTCGTTTCGCATCTTTTCACTCCAGGGAATGCTTTGGTTTGGCGCATCTTCGGGTACTGGGGGGCATTGGGAAGCGTACTTGCCTTCCTGATGTACTTCCCTTATTCGAAGCACATCCATATCTTTATGGGACCGGCGAAGTACTTCGTCACCCGCCACGTCACCTCCGGCGTTCTTCCCGCAATGAAGCTCGACATGGAGGAGGAGGCGCCGAAGCTGGGCGCGAACAAGCTCGAAGATCTTGCATGGCCACGACTGCTCGACGCGTATGCCTGTATCCAGTGCAATCGCTGTCAGGATGTGTGTCCCGCCACCGCGACTGGCAAAAGCCTCAGTCCTTCCGCGCTCGAGATCAACAAGCGGATGGAGCTGAACGGCATCAGCAAGAAGCTTCCGGCGTTTGAGCAAGGCGCGCCCAGTCCCAATCCCCTGCTCTTGTTTGCGCTTTCGCCCGAGGCCGCCTGGGCCTGCACCACCTGCGGCGCATGCCTCGACGTTTGTCCGGTCGGCGACGAGCCCATGCTCGACATCATCGACATCCGCCGGCAGCAAGTGATGATGGAAGGCGAGTTCCCTGCCCAGTTGCAAACCGCCTTCCGCGGCATGGAACGCGCCAAGAACCCCTGGGGGATCAATCACGAGAAGCGGCTCGATTGGGCCGAGGGTCTCAACGTGCGGACGACGGACCAAAATCCTGAACCGGATGTCCTCTTCTGGGTCGGCTGTGCCGCGAGCTACGATCCGCAATCGCAAAAGACCGCCCGCGCCTTTGTTCAGTTGCTGAATTACGCCGGTGTTGATTTCGCCGTGCTGGGGAAGCGTGAGTGCTGCACTGGAGACACCGCGCGCCGCGCCGGCAACGAATATCTGTACCGGCAGCTCGCCGACAACAACGTCGCCACGCTCAACCAGGTCAAACCCAAACTCATCGTCGCCACCTGTCCCCATTGCATGAACACGGTCGGCAAGGAGTATAAGCAGCTCGGCGGCGACTTCAAAGTCGTCCACCACACCGAATATCTTGCTTCGCTTGTTGCCGATGGCCGTCTCGCCGCCGACACGGGCACGTCAACCATCGCGTACCATGATCCCTGCTATCTCGGCCGCCACAACGGTGTCTATGACGCACCGCGAAACCTGCTCAACGTGCTCTCGAACTCCGTCGTGGAGCTGCCTCGGAACCGGGAAAACTCCTTCTGCTGCGGCGCGGGCGGGGCACAGTTCTGGAAGGAAGAAGAAGAAGGTTCGGAGCGGATCTCGGACAACCGCTACCGCGAAGCACAACAAACGCTCGCGCCGTCGCAGGAAAAAACCCTGGCCGTCGGCTGCCCGTTCTGCAAGAGCATGCTCGACAGTACCCCTTCCAAGGGTGAAGGCGCACTCGCCGTGCGGGACATCTCGGAGCTGCTCCTTGAAGGCGTCCAGAAACGCCGCGGCATCGTGACAACGAAGCCCGAACTGGAGGCCTCGGGCGCTCCGCCCGCCATCCAGAACGCGCCTCCCACGGCCGTGGAGAATGCGCCGGACGTCGCGATCGCCTCGGTGCCGGAGGCTCCGGTGCAGGTCTCGGTCGCCGTCACCGTCGCACCTGAGACCCGAAAGAAGTCGACCCCCAAGACC
>CAXTWP010000241.1:0-4884 GCA_964247945.1 uncultured Acidobacteriaceae bacterium
CGAGGTCCGCTCCACCGCCGCCTTCGAGCTCGAAGCCCGCAGCGGCAATACCGAAAATCCGCTGATGGGCTGGAGCGACTGGACTAAAGTCGCCCCGAATGCTCCCACCCTCGGCGTTCCCGCCGCCCGTTACGTTCAGTGGAGCGCCACCCTTGACGAAAGCGCAAGCCTCGACGCCGTTGCCCTCAACTATCTGCCCGCCAACCTCGCCCCCGTCGTCGACGAGATCGTGGTTCAGCCCGGTGCGCGTGTCGCTCCCAGCTTCAACCCGCAGCAGACCACCGTCCAGATTGCCTTTCCGCCCGCTGCCTCTGCCACGTCGCAGCTCAGCTTTCAGCCCGACCCTAACGCCAACCCCCTTAATGCACAAAAAGACCGCACCGCCGTCACCGTCCGCTGGGCCGCCCACGACGACAACGGCGACGACCTCATGTTCGCTGTCTCTTACAAGAGTCCCGCCGAGGCTAACTGGCACCTGCTCAAGGACAAGATCACCGACCGCTTCCTTAGCTTCGACGCCGCGCTGCTGCCTGATGGCGCGTACCTGCTCAAGGTCGTCGCCTCCGACGCCCCCGTCCACACCAATGCCGACACGCTCCAAGCCGACAAGACCAGCACTTTATTCGTCCTTGACACCACACCGCCCGTCCCCGGCCCGCTCACCGCCTTGCTTGAAGGCAGCGCCATCCGCGCCCGCCTTGAAGCCCACGACGCCACCTCTCCCATCACCCACGCCGAGTACTCCGTCGACGCTGGCCCCTGGCAGTACCTCGAACCCATCGGTAAACTCTCCGACGCCCAAACCGAACGCTACGACTTTCTCGCCCCCATTCCCGCCAGTACCACCCCGGCCACCGACGCAAAAGAGCACCTCATCGCCATTCGCGTCTACGACCGCTTCGACAATGTCGCTTCGGTGAAAGCAGTGGTGCGCTGATGGGCATCAACGTACAGCTTGAAGATGAGAACGGCACGTGCATCGAGCTCCTCGACGATCCTTCACCGCCGAGTCCGAACCTCCAGAACGTGGCTTTTGATGGAACGGCTGAGTTCCCCCTCACGTAAGGAATTGATCTTTGCGGAGACACACTCTTCAACCGGATACAGGCCGAACGTTTACTCAATGAGTGGTCAGTTCTAATGGAACTTGTAGACAGTTCGGACTGGACGGCAATGGAAGAGATCGGCCGCCTGATCGCTGCCTGCCGCGATGGCGTTCATCTTTATCTGCGCTTTATTGGCGATTAGCCTACGTGAAACCCTAAACCCGACGCGCTTCTAGCGAAGCAATCCGCTCTCGGATAGGCGAGGTCTCCCGAAGCACCTCATTCTGGAGCAACATGCGTTGGGACTGGAACTCGCTCCGCATCTCCGTTCGGAAGGCGTTCATCTCCAGACGGAAAGCTCCGAGCTCACCACGAAAAGCCCCAAGTTCGGCACGAATGCATCCAGTTGAGCACTTACCGACTTCTCCGACAACTCCACTTGCTTCTGAATGCCGTCAACCTTCATCGATAACGCCCTAAAGTCAGGCGAAACGATGTCCTGTAGAAGCTGGCGAATCTCGGCGATCAGGTTCTCGGCCATACTGAAATAGTACGCTACAACCAGATGCGCTTTGAGATCTTCATCGCCACCCGTTACCTCCGCGCCAAGCGGCGGCAGGCTGTCGTCGGCATCATCACCGCCATCTCCGTCCTCGGCGTAGCCGCCGGGGTCGCCTCGCTCATCATCGCCCTCGCCATTACCAACGGAATGCGCCGCGACCTGCAGGACCGGCTCGTCGGGTCCACCGCGCACGTCGACCTGATGCGCATTGCGGGCGACGGTATCCGCGACTGGCGGCCCCTGCTCGCCCGGCTACGATACCTTCCGCACGTCACCGCCGCCGCGCCCGGCCTCTACGAGCAGGTCCTCATCGCACACGGCCCGCGCAGCGGCGGTGCGCTCATCAAGGGCATCGTCCCAGAAGACGAACGCACCATCGGCAATCTCCTCCAAGCCGTAAAGCAAGGCTCCGCCTCCGATCTCGACCAGCCATCAGGCGTACATCCCGGTCCACCGCCCATCGTCATCGGCAACGATCTCGCCCAGACGCTTGGCGTCAAACCCGGCGACACCGTCATGGTCATCAGCCCGCAGGGCGCGCTTACTCCGCTTGGCATCGTTCCACGCTTCCAGCCCTTCCGTGTCGCCGGCGTCTTCCTGTCCGGCTTCTACCAGTACGACTCCAGCTACGCCGTTACCCGCCTGGCCGACGCGCAGCGCCTCTTCTCCGAGCCCGACCTGATCTCCGTCATCAGCTTCAAGGTCGACGACCTCAACCACGCCGATACCATCGGCCGCGCGATCGAAGCCGGTGCCGGCAAAGGCTTCCAAACCACCAACTGGATGGAGCAGAACCGCGAACTCTTCCGCGCCCTCAAGCTCGAACAGATCGTCACCTTCATCGTCCTCGCGCTCATCGTCTGCGTCGCCGCTCTCAACATCCTCATCGCCCTTACCATGATGGTGATGGAAAAAAACCGCGACATCGCCGTTCTGATGAGCTTCGGTGTTCGCGCCGAGCAGGTCCGGCGCATCTTCCTGCTGCAAGGCCTCCTGATCTCGCTGATCGGCACCGCCCTTGGCCTCGTCCTGGGCTACGGCATTAGCTGGCTCGGCGGCCACTATCGCTTTATTCGACTCGATGCGGCCGTCTACTCCATCGACTATCTCCCCTTCGCGCCGCGCCTCCTCGACGCAGTCATCGTCGCGGCGGTATCGTTAGCCGTAAGCCTGATTGCTACACTCTATCCAAGCAGTTCGGCGGCCAAGGTACTGCCCGCGGAGGCCCTGCGTTATGAATGACTCAGTGATGGAGCAAGTCGAGAAAGACATCAAGGACCAGATCAATGCTGCCTTGCTCCGCGTCGAGAAACTGGAGCGGCAGTTCGGCTATTCAACCGACTTCCTTCCGCCGGTCGATCCCAACGACACCGACGCCCTGCTCGTCAGCCTCGCAAAGCGAGTCACCTGGCTCGAACAGTTCTCCGGGGAACGCCCATGTCCTCGCGCTTGAGGCGTACCGGGCTACTTCTTGTCGGCCTCCGCCACAATCTTTAGATAGTTATCCACGTTGGTCCGGTCAACCAGCGCCGTTCCCGTATCGATAAACACCGGGTAAGGCGAGTGCGGGTCGGCGGGGTAATCGCTCGCAAAGCTCTTCGGCAACGCGTGGTGGATCTCCGCCAGCGTCTTCAATCCCACATAGCCCATCGTGTAAGGCCGCTGCGAGATGGTCGAATCAATCTCGCCCATGTTCACCAGCTTCAGCGTGTCCGCGTCCACATCGATCGTGATCAGCGCCTTGCTCTCCGCCCCCGCGCGACGTATTACCTCCGCGACTGCCTTGCCCCCCGAAGCCTCCAGCGTCACAAACCCATCAATTGCGTCGGGGCCTTTCTTCGCCACCAGCTTTTGCGCCTCGTCGAAGGCCGTGCCCGAATCGCCCTTCATATCAAACACTTCAACAATCTTGATTCCGGGATGATCCGCGAAGGCGTCCTTGTACCCTTTCAGCCGTTCGTCCAGGTTCGGCTGCCCGGGATTGGTGAAGAACACCACGTTGCCCTTGCCGTTCAACATAAACAGGAGCCGCTGCCCGCCGAGCCTCCCAGCCTCGAGGTTGTTGGTCCCCACAAACGTGATGCGATTGCTCGCGGGCGCGTCCGAGTCCATCGTAATGACCGGAACGCCCGCCGCGATCGCCGAGTTGATCGTCGGCGTCATCATCGCCGCATCCGCCACCGAGATCAATATTCCGGCTGGCTTGGCCGCCACCACTTTCTCGAAGATCGCCTCTTCTCCCTTGGCGTCAAAAGTGTCCGGCCCCTCCAGCCTCGCGGTCACTCCTATATCCGCGGCGGCTTGTTCAAACCCGGCGTTCGCCGTCTTCCAATAGTTCAGCTTAAGATTGTTCGCCACGAGGTAGTAGGTCTCGGACTTGCTATAGCGCTGGCATCCCGTGACCGCCAGCAGGGATGCTCCGAGGACCATCAGGAAAAGACTCGATCTGCAATCGCGCATGGCATTCCCCTTCGTTGTCGCTTCTTGCCGCTGGGCCTGCATGGAGCGGGAAACGACACGCTCACTTGAGCGCTTCCCAACGCTGTCCCGCGGCGTGGGCGAATCTTACTCTAGGTCGAGACAAAAAGAAAAGGGGGGAGTGATATTGCAACCACATTCATTCCATTGCCTGCTCCGCGCCTCGCTCTTTGCGGAGTTCCCCAAGAAGCCTTGCGGTCGTAATCGCCTGCCCCGCGTGCCGTTGCGTGTGCTCCGCGCAATGGATCAACAGGCCTCCGACTGAAGCGGGCAGCATCCGTCGTCCGACGCCGCGTGCCTCGTCGTAGCTCCCCGGCGAGAACGCCCGCACCCGAGCCGCGGCGTCCTCCAAACCTACCCTGACCTCTGCAAGCAGCGTCTCAGCCGCTCCGTTCGGCTCAAGCTCAAGCCGCAACGACGCCGTCTGTTCCCCGGATAACTGCCGTCCTTCCGCATACGTCAGCAGCCGGTCGAGACTTCGCGCAATGTGGCGCAGATGAAACGCGACGGGAGGAAGGCCGAACGGTCGAGCATGGATCTCGGCATCGCTCAGCCCCGCACACCACCCAGTGATGTCTTCGCCAGTCAACTCCAGCGCATGCAGCACCTGCCGCCGCACCGCGTCCACGTCCGCCAGCGTTCCTCGCAGCCACGGTTCTACCGTCACATCGACTGCCATCACAGCCCCTTTCCCTTGCGGAATTCACGCACCACCTCGCCCACGTCGCGATGCTGCCCATCCACCGCATCGTTCATTGCTCGCACCTCGTCAGCCGATACCTTGCCCGCCAGCCGCTC
>CAXTWP010000242.1:0-4879 GCA_964247945.1 uncultured Acidobacteriaceae bacterium
GGTGAGCAAGAAGACGAGCTAGGTGGTGGCGGGGGAAGAGGCGGGATCGAAGCTGGAGAAGGCTGTGTCGCTTGGGGTGCCGGTGGTGGATGAAGCGGGCTTGTTGCAGCTGCTGGATGGCGCAGCTTAGGAGCGCCGGACAGCGCGCAGGACGCCGGGGAAGAATGTAACGAGAAAGGCTACACATAGCATCGCGAGCAGAGCGCTCCGGGTGTGATGGAGGGAGAAGAGTGACCAGGAGCAGAGAATCCAGAAGGCCATGTTGGCGGACGCGGCGAGGTAGACCCAGTCGGAGAATTTGTGCTGGTCGGTGAAGAAGTCCATGGCGCGGAGCGGGCGGTAGACGGTGTCGGGACGCAGGGTGAGGCGGAGCAATACGACGGGCAGGAGGTTGCAGAAGAGGACGAGCGCGACCCAGGCAACGGGTGCGAAGACCTGAGGGTAGCGGGGCGTGAGCCACCAGGTGACGCAGAGGGTAAGCAGAACGTTTGCAGTTGCGCCGGCGTTGACGAGGGCGGGGAAGTGGGCCATGTCGCCGAGCCTGTTCATCTCGTTCAACTTTTTGTCGGCGGCGTTCATGGGGTCCTCGCGGCCTCACGGCAAGCGTCGCTGGGGCTGGGAGCAAGTCTACTGTATGGGTATGCGGGACGGGATCGAATCGGTGTGGGATTACCCGCGGCCGCCGCGGCTGGAGGCGAGCGGGCGGCGCATACGGATTGTGCATGGCGGCGCGGTGCTTGCGGAGACGAAGCGCGCGCTGCGCGTGCTGGAGACAAGCCATCCGCCGGTTTACTACATCCCGCAAGAGGATATTGTGACGGAGCGGCTACGGCTTTCAGAGCGGGGCGGCAGTTTCTGCGAATTTAAGGGCGTGGCGAGCTACTGGTCTGTTCTCTCTCTGACTGAAGAGGTCTTGGTTCAAGACGTGGCGTGGAGTTATGCGCGGCCCTCGCCCGGATACGCCGCGCTGGCGGGCCATCTGGCGTTTTACGCCAGCCGCGTGGACGAGTGCACGGTGGACGGCGAACGGGTGGTCGCGCAGCCGGGCGATTTCTACGGCGGCTGGATTACGTCCCATGTGAAGGGGCCGTTCAAGGGCGCGCCGGGAACGCTTGGCTGGTAGGCGCGAGATTGTGCTTGCATTCCGGCACGATCGGCCTTAGCTTCATGTAAACGTTATTCAAATTTCTATTGGCGAGGGCCGCTCGTAATGGCCTTCGTTGAGCCCCCGCAGCCGTCGGCGCGCACCTGTAGCCCGGATGTCGAGGAATTGCTGTAGCCGTTCATCTTTGGAGGTCCGTCTATGTTGCATCGTTCTTTGTTTTCGAGGTCATTTACAGCTTGGATCGCTCTGGTGGTTGTGCTGCTGACGGGTGCGTCGATCTTTGGACAGACGTTTCGCGGCGGCATCAATGGGACGGTGACGGACAAAACCGGCGCGGCGATCGCGAACGCAAGCGTGACGGCCGTGCAGGTGGATACAGGTGTGAGCCACACGGCGACGAGCACCAGCGCGGGCGAGTTTCTGTTTCAAGATCTGCCGCTGGGCACCTATAGCGTGACGGTGAGTTTTCCCGGGTTTCAGACGGTAAAGACTGTTAATATCGCTGTTTCGGCGTGTGTGATCTACACGTTGCCGGTGGCGCTTCCTCTCTCCGCGTCCTCGGAGACGGTGGAGGTGAATGCGGCGGGCGTTGCGCTGGACACGACCAGCACGGTCCAGAACACCGTGCTTGACGCGAAAGTAGTCGAGGACATCCCGTTGAATGGACGCGATTTTACGCAGATGATCGCGCTGACGCCGGGCTTTGGCGGGTATGCGGGCGGCGGTTTCGGGTCGCTTAATGGCACCCGCGCGAACCAAATCAATTGGCAGATCGATGGCGTCGATAACAACGACCTTTGGCATAATATTCCCGCAGTCAATCAGGGCGGCGTTTCGGGCATTGCCGGGATTATTCTTCCGATTGACGCCGTCGACCAGTTTTCAGCGCAAACGCAAGCTGGGCCTGAAGGCGGGCGGAATCCCGGAGGTACGGTCAACCTGACGCTTCGCGCCGGGACCAATAACCTTCACGGCACGGTGTATTACTTCGACCGGAATGAACTCTTCGGGGCCAAGAGTCCTTTTTCAGACACCAAGCAGAAGGTGCGGAACTATAACACGGGTTTTTCGGTTGGCGGCCCTTTTGTGAAGGACAAACTCTTTGGCTTTCTCACGTTTGAACATCAGCGTTTCGTGATTGGGCAATCCGGCACAGCGACCGAACCTTCAATGGGATGGCAGAATCAGGCCAAGGCGCTGTGTTGCCGTCAATCCAGTGATGCAGAGCGTGTTGAACACTCTTTGGGGAACCAATGTACTTGCGCAAGACACGGTGGGCAGCGTGGACAATTTTCATTCGAGTGATCCGGAATACGGTTACAGTTGGAACGGTCTCGCCAAGGTCGACTACACGGTTTCGCCAAAGGACAGCCTAAGCGCACACTGGTTTGTGGGGCAGGGAAATCAGGTAGCTCCTGTCGGGTCGCAACTGCTGGCTTACTACGAAGTGGCTCCTATTCATGTGCAGAACATCGCTGTTGTGTATAACAGGTCCATCACGTCATCGATCTCGAATCAAATGCTGGTTGGTGTCAATTATTTCAACCAGTTTTTCAACGATAATCAGACCAACCAAAACGTTCAGAGTCTTGGGTTTGTTACGGGTGCGACCTTTCCGAACGCTCCCAACATCACCATCAAGGGGTTTGATCCAGTCGGTGAAACGCCGCCTGAAGGCCGCAGCGACATCACGGGGCACTTGACGGATCAACTGTCCTGGGTGAAGGGCAAGCATCAAATGCGATTCGGCGGTGAATTTCGACAAGCGCGGCTGGACGAGTTTTATCATCGTCATGCGACAGGATCTTTCACGTTCGACGGCAGCCAACTTGTTGCCGGGGGATCGGGCCGGGTTGATGCTCTTGCCGACTTTCTTGCGGGCAAGACCTCGGCGGCGAGCATCACGATCGGCGATCCGGAGCGCAAGGTGCAGGTAAACACCTGGTTTCTGAACGCCGGCGACTCGTGGCAGGTGAGCCCGACGCTCAATATCAATTACGGCGTTCGCTACGATTATGAAGGTCCGCTTCACGACAGCCTTGACGATATGTCGGTCTTTCGTCCCGCGTTGACTTCTACGAATGGCCTTGCGTTCCAAGGCGCGCAGATTGGTTCTCTGTACCCGCAGTACTACAAAAACATCAGCCCCCGTGTAGGTCTGAGCTACTCTCTTGACGGGAAGACGGTTCTGCGGGCGAGTTACGGGTGGTTTGCCGATACGCCGAATCTCAATCCTTTTCTGGATAATCGTCCGGGCAACCAAGCGCCGAACGGCGTCGAGGGAAACCCGGGAGGACCGAATCCGGTCTACTCGGTTGCCGCGGCAAACGGTGGCAACAACACAACCATTCAGCAGGGCGTAAAGATCTTTCCGTCATCGGTGGGCTATCCCTGCACCGCCACTTCGACCTGCGGTGTATTCAGTGTTGCTCCCAACTTCCGGCCTTCTTATAACGAGAACTACAGCTTGAATATTGAGCACACGGTGGGCGGCAACGTTATCGCCGAGGTAGGCTATGTAGGATCCTCGGCACGCCACCTGCTAAGCCTGCTGGACATCAACCAGGCTAAACCAGGCGTCTACAGCAGCGACTTCGCTCGCCAGCAAACCCGCCCTTACTTTGGAAGCTATGCACAATACGGAAATATTAACCAGATATCGAGTATCGGAACAGCGAACTACAATTCACTCCAGACGCAGCTTCGTGTAAACCATTGGCACAGCATCACCGCGCAGGCGGTCTACACGTGGTCGCACAACCTCGATGAGGTATCGCAGTATCGCGGCACGCTTCCGCAGGACAGCACCAATTTTAAGGGAGATTACGGGAATTCAGACTATGACACTCGGAACAACTTCACGGCCTACATGAGCTACGAGTTGCCTGGATCGCGTTCTTATCAGGCATTCACCCGTGGATGGCAAGTGAACGGTCTTGTAAACTTTCACGGTGGACAGCCCTTCCAAATATTCGCCAATACGGATAACAGCGGCACAAACGAGGGTCTTGACCGCGTCAACCAGATTTCCCCGGCCAGAACGGGTATTAATGGCCAGTCGCCGAACGCCACATGGATCGATTTAAGTCATTTTGTACTTCCCGCCGCCGGATCTTTCGGCAACCTGCGGCGGAACCAGTACTTTGGTCCGGGGTATTCCGATGTGGACTTTTCAGTGTTCAAGAACACGAAGGTGACAGAGAAGCTTACGATTCAGCTTCGGGCGGAGTTGTTCAACGTTTTCAACCGTATCAATTACGCTCCGCCGAACATCAGCTTTGCCGCTTTGGCCAACGGTACGTACGACCCGGCAAACGGGAGCGCGACCCTGAACGACACGATTGGGGATTATAACGGAGCGCCAGGCATCGGGGCGGGCGAACCCTTCAACGCGCAATTCGGGGCGAAGATTATTTTCTAGACTACGGTCTCGGGATCAAGCGGACCCATTGTTCGGGGTAGAGCCGCTTGTGAGTGGCCCGGCGGCCGCGCTGAGCCCTGCTGCTTAGGGTGCTGTCAAGCGGCGTGGAAGCCGACGAGTTGCATGGCGTTGGCGGCTTCGGGGTTTTGCATGAAGGTGTTCCAGATCAGGCCGGAGCGGAGGTTTTCGGCCATGAGGAGGCCGATGCCGAGGTCGATGCCGAGGACGTCGGGGTCGTACCAGAGGACCTGGGGGTGGAAGGCGTCGCAGAAGCCGTAGCGGCCCCAGGCGTCTTTGCCGTAGTCCTGTTTGAGGGCGCGGAGGACGCGGAGGCAGTCGGCGGGGAGGAAGGG
>CAXTWP010000243.1:0-4851 GCA_964247945.1 uncultured Acidobacteriaceae bacterium
CCCCCAACTCCCCCAGCACCGCCTTTATGTCCGGCACCGCCCGCGCTCCCGGAACCGCCGCCACCACCGGCGCAAGCAGGGCCGTCATGGCAATGACAAAGCCCGCCTTGATCCGCGGGGCGATCGCCACCGAGCTGAACAGCGGCGCAAACGCGACCACCGCGCTCAGCCGCACCATCACCAGCACCGCCGACGCCAGAAAACGCGGCCATGTCTCGATCAGCGTCGCAATCTCGCCGGGCACCGGAAGGGCCACCTGCATCGGCATCGAAATCATTGCGGCTGGAACCGTTCCCATCGCCGGCCGCCTATCCCAGATACCGGTGCAAATCCGTGAAAAGATGCATCGTGTAGCCCACCAGGCGATGGATCGCCCAGGGCAGCATCGCCAGCGCCACGCCCGCCACCACCACCAGCCGCGGCACCACCGTCAGCGTCTGCTCCTGCACCCCGGTCAGCGTCTGCGCCAGGCTGACGATCAGGCTCACCACGCAGGCCGCAATCAGCAACGGAGCGCTCAACAACATCGCTTCCAGCAACACCCTTCGCATGATCTCTACCGTCTGGTCGGGCGACATTCGCTACTCCCTCCGTTACACAATTCCTAGAAGCTCTTCAGCAGTTGGCCCGCCAGCAGGTTCCAGCCATCCACCATCACAAACAGCAGAATCTTCAGCGGCGTCGAGATCACCACCGGCGGCAGCTGCATCATGCCCACCGACGTCGTCACGCTCGCCACCACAATGTCCACCAGCAGGAACGGCAGAAACAGGATTGCGCCGATCTGGAAGCCCGCCTTCAACTCGCTCAGGATGTACGCCGGCACCACCACCTGGATCGGCAGGTCTTCAACCGACCTCGGCCGCACCGCCATGCCGGCCGACGCAAAGATCGCCAAGTCCTTCTCCCGCGCGTAGCGCAGCATGTAGTGCTTCACCGGCAGCATCCCGCGATCGAGCGCCACGTCACCCGCGATCTGCCCCGCCCGGTACGGATTTACCGCTTGCTGCTCCACCTGCACCAGCACCGGTTGCATCAGGAACCAGGTCATCATAAGCGCCAGCCCCATTAGGATCTGGTTGGACGGCGCGGTCTGCGTGCCCAGCGCCTGCCGCAGAAAGTGAAAGACCACCAGCAGCCGCACCAGCGGCGTCATCGAGAGCAGCAGCGCCGGCAGCAGCGTCAGCAGCGTCAGCCCAAGAACGATCGACCAAGGCACGCTCTGGCTGCCCGAAAACGGTCCCGGAGGCTCCGGCTTTGGAGCCGGCGTCAGCGCCGGCGGCAGCTTCGCCGCCTGTCTTGCCGCTGCCGCGTCCGCGCCACTTGGCTTCGCGGCTAAAGTCGGCCCCGCCGCCGCCGTTCTAGTCAGTGTGGCCGGATGGGCGGTTGCATACTGGCCCCGAACGGCGATCTGACCGGCAGCCCGGGCCTCCGCGCCCCGCGGCGTCATCAGGCTGAACCACAGCCCAAAGCTCGCCAGCAGGGCCCGGGTGGTGCGCTTGTTCATTACAGCCAGGCCTGCGCCACGGTCTTTACGTTCCGCCGCGTATCGGGAGTGACCTTCTCGATCGTCGTCACCGAGTCCTGTCCGCAGCCCACAAGGTAGCGCTCGCCCTCGCACTCGATCAGCAGCACCTGCCGCTTGCCGCCCAGCGACAGCGTCTCCACCAGCTCCATATGCTGCTCCACCCGCGTCGCCGGTGCCCCCCGCCACTTCAGCTTGATGCGCCCCTGCAGCGCGCCCGCCATCCAGCTGCCCAGACCGGTCCCCGCCGGCGCGGTGTTTTCCAGTTCCCCTCTGCGTAGCAATCCCAATCCTTGCGTCGGTTCCATCGTCGTCTCCCCCTTCGGTTACGCCAGCCGCGTCAGCCGCATGGCCATGCTCTCTTCCACAACCTCAAACTCGCTCCACGCCAGCTGCACCCGGCCGATCTTCACCGGGATGTCCTCCGCCGTCGACCACTCGCTCCGGATCATCTGCCCCCCCTCCAGCTGCAGCAGGTCCCGCACCTTGAAGCCCGCCAACGGCACGCACGCCACCAGCACCACCGGCATCCGCGCGATCGCGACCCAATGCGGATGCTGTTCAATGTTGCGCATCCGTTCGCTGGCCGCCTTCCCCGTCTGCGACACCAGCGGCAGCGCCGTCTCCGCGGCCCCCGTCACCAACTCCAGTTCCGCCATCGCTCCACCCACCGTGTCCGCCTTTCCGCCCCGCTTCGGGCCGTTACCGCTGTACCAGAAAGTCGGTAAAGTGGATCTCCATCACCTTCAGCTCCGGGTTGTGCTCCCCCAGCGCCGTCTTGATCTCGGCCTTCAGCCGCTCCTTGCCGTCCGGCGCAAGCAGCGCTTCGGCGTTCTCGTGACCCACCACCATCAGCACCGTATCGCGCGCTCCCGCCTCGTCGTCCGACATCCCCGCCTTCGGCTTCTCGTCCGCTTTCGCGCCCTTCTTTGCCGGCTCATCCGCGATCTTCAGCATCAGCGCCATCTTCAGATAGGCCGCGCCGTTCGAGTCCGCCAGGTTCGCCACAATCCCGTCAAGCGCCATCGTGTGCGAGGGCGCGGCCGGCCCCGGCGGCGGTGCCTTGGCCTCCACCGTAATTGTCTTTTGCACCGGCAGACGCCCGGACCGGATCAGGTAAACCACCGTCCCGCCGATCGCCACGATCGACAGGATCACCGCCGCCACAACGGCGACAATCATCGTCAGCATCGACGACTTCGGTGCGGAAGAGGAAGGAAGAGGAGCGCTCTGCGCGATTGCGGGTGAGGTAGCCATAGTGTCCTGGAATGATGCACGTCGGTTGCCAAGGGAAGGTGCGGACGATTAGCAGCCTCTCAGAAGCCCCGCGAGGCTGCCGACATAAACCCGGGTACCTCAGCTTTCGCTCGTGAGACCCGGGTCTTCGGTGAGGTTTGGCCCGATACACCGGTGTGAACTCCGCTCCAGGCAAAAGGAGCAGCACCACGGCACCGGACCTTCAAGGCCGTCCCGCAACGCTGCTCCCACGCTTTCCTGAAAGGCGTTTACCGAAGCATGGAGATCGCGTCCTGCGTCACCGTATCGAACGTCGTCACCGTCTTCGAGTTCGCCTCGAACGCCCGCTGCGCCACGATCAGGTTTGAGAACTCCGTCGAGATGTCCACGTTCGACGCCTCAAGCGCATTGTCGTCGAGCGACGCCCGTCCGCCCACGCCCGCCAAGCCAATTGTCGCCACGCCCGAGGCGCTGGTCGTCTGGTAGTTGTTCTGACCGGCGTGAGTCAGTCCCTGGTCGTTCGCCACCGAAGCTACGGCTACCAGGCCGATATCCGTCGTGTGCCCGTTCGAGAAGGTCGCCGTCACCAGACCGGTGCCGTCCACCGCGAAGCTCTGGTAGACACCGCTCGCATACCCATCCTGGAAGGAGGCCGTCACATTGTTCGGCGAGGCCGACTGGCTGAGGATCGGGTTATTCGAGCTGTCCGTCAGATTGAAGTTGATGACCAGTGGATTCGAACCGTTCGACAATCCGCTGAACGTCGCGTTGGCGCTCGTCGACGCGCTCGCGCCCGTGGTGATCAACTTTCCGGTCGGATCGAAGTTCAGCGTTCCCGTGTTCGTCGTGGTCGCGCCCGATCCGCCGAAATCCGCCGCCGGCAGGGTCACCGCATAGGTCCACTGCGAAGGGCTGGCCTTGGTATAGGTGACCGTCGCCACATGGCCTTGCCCCAGCGAATCGTAAACCGTCGCCGTCTGGGTGTAGGTGCCCGCATTGGCCGTCGCCGTGTCCAGGTTCACCGTCAGCGCCAGGTTGGTCGTCGCCAACGCAGGCTCGTTCGAACCCACCGGCAGGGTGATCGGCGCAAGCACGCCGCTGTTGGTCGCCGTGCCGTTAATCGCCGGAAAGCCCATCACGTTCAAGCCGTCCTGCGTGATCAGATTGCCGTGCGTATCCAGCTCGAAGTTACCGGCCCGTGTCAGCGACTGCACATTGCCGCTCTGGACGACAAAGAACCCGTTGCCGTTCAAGGCCATGTCGGTCGAGTTTGAGGTGGTGGAGATGCTGCCCTGCGCGAACTGCGTCTCCGAGCCCGCCACCTTGGTGCCGACCCCCAGCTGGATCGGGTCGCCCGAGTTCGAGCTGCCGATGTTCTGGTAGAAAAGGTCCTCAAAGCTCGTGGTCTGCTCCTTGAAGGCGGTCGTGTTAAGGTTCGCAAGATTGTTGCCGATCGTGTTCAGCGTCGTCGAATCCGCCTGCAGACCGGTAATGGCAATCGAAAAATTAGGCATCGTCTTCTCCTTGAAGAGGGTTGTGGATGTTGATTGTTCCGCGTTGCGGCGGAGCATTCCGTTGGAGCACGCGCCTGCTTAGTGGCCGGTCGTGCCCGTCGTCGCCGTCGTCCCCGTGGTGGTCACCGAATTGTCGAGTGTGCCGATTCCGGTGTTGATGTCGATCAACTGCTGCAAGCTGTTTACCTGCGCATTCTGGGTGATGTAAGCGTTCGGGTCGGTCGGCGGGGTCGGGTCCTGATTCATCAACTCGCTCACCAGCAGCGTCAGGAAATCGCTCGATGTGATGTTGCCCGTCGACGCCGTTGTAGCCGTCGAACTTGTCGAAGTGGTCGTCGGGCTGGTGGCCGCGGCGCTGTTCAACGCCAGAGCCTTCTTCGGTAACAGGGCCGAAGCCACCGTGTTCGCGGCCGCGCTTCCCGCCGCCGTAAGTGTGTTCAACTGCAGTCCGCTCATCCGTGCCTCCTCAGGCAAACCGTGTGCCTACGCCCGTACGTTCAGCCGGCCTCCGCCGGTCCCGTACCCAACGGACGACAGACCCGCGCTGTCGCCCAACTCAATCCAGTCTCCGGAAAC
>CAXTWP010000244.1:0-4820 GCA_964247945.1 uncultured Acidobacteriaceae bacterium
CCCCATGGAGTGCCGCCGTCTGCGAATAAAAGGAGAGATCATGCGCTCAGACCTTATCTTTGGAGCACTCACACACGTCACAAACCGGTACCAACTGTGCCAGCTCGCCTCCAAAGCCACTCGCAAGCTGCACAAGCCCAACACCCGGTTGCAAGATACCACTAATGAAGTTCTCGATCGTTTCAAAGACACCATCCCTATGGACGAGAACTCAGATGCCGTCGTTGAAAAGATTGAGTTGACCGAGCGCCGCGCGGCATAGCGCGGCAGCTTCTTCCGCAATTCAGCTTGCATCAAGCGTCATCTTCTTCCATAGACCTAGTTGAGTTTTTCCCGCAACACTTTCTGAGCTTCGGCCTTCCGCAAGACCCTTCTTCCATCGATGCACCGTTGAAGAATCCGCTTGTCACGTTGATCCCGCCTGTTCCAAACACCTCGCAATTCACATCTTCCAGGTAAATCATGACCATTTCTGAACTCAAAGAGCACAACATAGCCGAACTGGGCAAACTGGCCCGAGGCCTCGATATCGGCGGTACCAGCGGCCTCCGCAAGCAGGACCTCATCTTTAAGATACTCCAGGCGCAGAGCGAAAAAGAAGGCCACATCTTCGCCGAAGGCGTCCTCGAAATCCTTCCCGACGGCTACGGCTTCCTTCGTTCGCCCGACTACAACTACCTCCCCGGTCCCGACGACATCTATGTCTCACCCTCGCAGATCCGCAAGTTCGACCTCAAGACGGGCGACACCATCAGCGGCAACGTCCGGCCGCCGCATGAGGGCGAGAAGTACTTCGCTCTCGTCAAGATCGAGGCCATCAACTTCGAATCTCCCGAGGAGACCCGCAACAAGATTCTTTTTGACAACCTGACGCCCCTTTACGCCCAAGAGCGCGTCAAGATGGAGACCGTCCGCGAGCACATCTCAGGCCGGGTCATGGATCTCCTCACGCCCATGGGCAAGGGGCAGCGCGGCCTCATCGTCGCACCCCCACGCACTGGCAAGACGATGCTGCTTCAATCGATTGCCAACTCCGTCACCGCCAACCATCCCGAGCTCGTC
Source organism: uncultured Acidobacteriaceae bacterium (assembly GCA_964247945.1). Lineage (GTDB taxonomy): Bacteria > Acidobacteriota > Terriglobia > Terriglobales > Acidobacteriaceae > Edaphobacter. The sequence goes on from CAXTWP010000244.1 coordinate 1,063, forward strand.
CTCATCGTCTTGCTCATCGACGAGCGCCCGGAAGAGGTTACCGACATGCAGCGCAGCGTCAAGGGCGAGGTGATCTCCTCAACCTTCGACGAGCCTGCCGCACGCCACGTCCAGGTCGCCGAAATGGTCATCGAAAAGGCCAAGCGGCTGGTCGAACACAAGCGCGACGTCGTCATCCTACTCGACTCTATCACCCGCCTCGCCCGCGCTTACAACACCATCGTGCCGCCATCGGGCAAAGTGCTCTCGGGCGGCGTCGACTCGAACGCACTCCAACGCCCGAAGCGCTTCTTCGGCGCGGCCCGCAACATTGAGGAAGGCGGCAGCTTGACCATTATCGCCACCGCCCTGGTCGACACCGGCTCGCGCATGGATGAAGTCATCTTTGAGGAGTTCAAGGGCACCGGCAACATGGAGGTCATCCTCGACCGCAAGCTTGTTGATAAGCGCATCTTTCCGGCCATTGACATCCAACGCTCCGGCACCCGTAAGGAAGAGTTGCTCATCCCCAAGGAAGACCTCCAGCGCACCTGGATTCTCCGCAAGGTGCTCAACCCGCTCTCTCCCGTCGAAGCCATGGAACTGCTCACCGACAAGCTCGCGAAGACCCGCAACAATCAGGAGTTCCTCCACAATATGAGCTCCCTCTAGGCTACTTCCAGCTGCATACAAAAGGCGCAGCCGGGGCTGCGCCTTTTGCTGTTCTTTTCACGGCATCTCTCAAGGCGGCTAAGCGCATCTACGAAACAGCGCATCAGCAGTGAGCGGAGAGAACAAGGCAATGAAGGCAACTAGGCGGAGGTTTGTGATGGAAGGTGCGGGAGCGCTGGCGGCGGCTGGTATGGCAGGCGGCGCAATGGCGCAGTCGAGCAGCGAACCGAAGGGTGGTCAAGCCGGAGCGAACGAGAAAGTCGTCATTGACGCCCAGACCTGGTCCGGGCAGCCTTTTAGTGGCCTGCTCGCCGGCAAGGTCGCTGTCATCACCGGCGCCGCGCGGGGCATTGGCCGTTCCATCGCAGTGGACATGGCCGCCAATGGGGCCGACATCGTCGGCATCGACATCGCCGCCACCATCTCGCCGATCGTCGAGTACCAGGCCGCTACGCCCGACGAGTTGGAAGAGACGGGCAAGCTGGTCCGTGCGCATGGCCGCAAGTTCCTCGCCGTCACGGCAGACATCCGCCAGATTTCCACATTGAAACAAGCCGCCACACAAGCCGAGCAGAGCATGGGCAGGATCGACATCGTCGTCGCTAACGCCGCTATCCAGGCCTTCAAGCCGCTGCTCGAAATGGAAGATGCCGACTGGCACGACGTCATCGACAACAACCTGAACGGCACCGCCAACACCGTCCGCGCCTTCGCTCCGCATCTGGTCAAGCAGGGCAAGGGCCGCTTGATCCTGATCTCCTCTATGCAGGGCCGCTACGGCACCAAGAACGGTGCGGCGTACTCTGCCTCCAAATGGGGCATCATCGGCCTGATGAAGTCGGCGGCGCTGGAACTCGGCAAGCACAAGATTACCGTCAACACCATCGAGCCCGGCCTGATCGATACCGCCATGACCCGCAACGACAAGCGCTGGTCGCTCGCCGTCGGTGAAACCATGACCGGCGATCCGCCCGAGCACCCCACCGAGGAAGAGGTCACCAAGGCCCGCCTGCCCAAGACTCCGCTTGGGGTGGCATTCCTCAAGCCTGAGCAGGTCGCCCCGGTGGCGGTGTTCCTGGCCTCCGGCGCCGCCGAGATGGTCACGGGAGCATGCTATGACGTTAACGGCGGGGACAGCGCGCACGACCTGGGCTAGCCGCTTCAGTAGCCATTCGCAAGCAAGTACTGCTCGGCCACTTCGAACCGGGGCGCAGCTTGACGTGCCGCATAGCGCGCCAGTACGTCCGTCTCAATATTGACCTGGTCGCCTGGCCGGAGCGTATGCAGGCTCGTCACCGCAAACGTGTGTGGAATGATGGCAACCTCGACCACATCGCTCGTAAGCGACGCCACCGTCAGCGAAATGCCCTCAACCGTGATTGACCCCTGCGCGACCACGTACCGGGTCAGTCCCTCCGGCAGCTTGAGGCGCAGCCGCCAGTCCGTCTGCGCCGCGCCCGGAGTAAGAGCATCAAGCGCCAGCAGCAAGGCGGTGCCATCGACATGCCCTTGTACGACGTGGCCGCCCAGCGGCGAACCCGCCGGGGTTGGCAGTTCGAGGTTGACCACCGAGCCAACCCGCAGCCGGCCTAGCGTTGTGCGGGCAAGGGTTTCGGTGGCTAGGTCGGCCGAAAACTGGGAGCCGGTGATGTCAAGGGCGGTGAGACAGACGCCGCTGACGGCGACGCTGTCCCCTGTTCGCAGGCGGGAGGCCGGGCCAGGCCCGGCGATAGTGATGCGGGTCGCGCCTTCGCGGGGAGTGAGCGCCAGCAGTGTTCCGGTGGTTTCGACGAGGCCTGTGAACATAGCTTCAGATTAGACGATTGCGGCCGGGGCTCCGATCTAATTCGAGCCAAGGGTCGCGCAGGTAGCCGGAGAGGCAGGCGTCGGGGCCAAAGCTGGTACGGGTGATGCGTGTGAGCAACGGTTCGAGGAGGAAGGGTGAGGGCGCGCCGTGCGCGAAGGGGATTGCGTCTTCGCCCAGCTCGGTCTGCGCGAAGAAAAGGACAACTTTGTCGACCAGATGATGGTTGAGGAAGGCTCCATTGAGGTGTGAGCCGCATTCGAGCAGCAGGCTGAGGACATCTCGCTGGGCCAGGGTTGCGAGCACGGCCGGGAGACTCAGGTGGCTATCGTGCGCGGGTACTGTCTCGACCTCCACGCCCGCCTTTCCGAGGGCAACTCTTCGATCGAGGTGTGCCGACGCGCCACAGAAGATCAGGAGGTCTCTCTTTCCTGCGCTCTGCACGAGTTTCGACCCGAGCGGCAGCCGAAGGTGGGTGTCCAGCACGACGCGCAAGATGGGGCGGTTGCGCGGCAGGTCTGTGCGGTCGGTGAGCAGCGGGTCATCGGCAAGCACGGTGCCGATGCCGGTCAACACGGCGTCGGCAGCATGGCGCAGGCGCTGTACCTCTCCTCGCGCGGCGGAGCCGGTGAGCCAGAACGGCTGGTCTTGAAGACGCTGTGCAGGCGGCGGCGCCAGCTTGCCGTCGGCCGAGAGCGCCGCTTTAAGGGTAACCAAGGGCGTGCGGTGCCGAATGAAACGCGCGAAGGCCTCAACCAGGGTGCGCGCCTCCAGTTCGCAGACGCCCGTCGTCACGGCAACGCCCGCGTCTTGCAGCCGTGCAATCCCACTCCCACTCACCTGCGGGTTCGGATCAACCGTCCCCACCACCACCCGCGCCACCTTTGCCGCGATCAGCGCGTCGGCGCAGGGGCCGGTCCGGCCGTGGTGGCTGCACGGCTCCAGTGTCACATATGCTGTCCCGCCCTCTACGCGAAACCCACGCTCGGCCGCGTCTTTCAGCGCCGCAACTTCGGCATGATCCCGCCGCTCATACAGATGCCCCCCTTCGCCGATCACCGTCCCGTCGCGCACCAGCACACACCCCACCTGCGGGTTTGGCGACGACAGCCCCGCCGTCGACGCGGCGAGGTCAAGCGCTCGCTGCATGAAGATTTCGTCTGGTACGGCTATGCTCATCTGCATCAGGATACGTGTCGGACTGTGAGGCGTATGTGAGAAGTGTCCGCGAAGGTGGCGAATCCTTATCGTCGAGACGACATCAAGTAAACAGACAGGATTGCTCCGCGCCCTGGTGAAGGTT
>CAXTWP010000245.1:0-1903 GCA_964247945.1 uncultured Acidobacteriaceae bacterium
TCCTCAACTTCGCTCTCATCGTAGAAGCACTCAGATAGTGTGAACACGTCCTAGACTTGTTGAAACCTGATGTGAAGAAATTCAGTCATGGGTTACGGGATTTTCGCAATTACATCCATCCATACGAGCAGATGGTGTCCGGCTTCACGCCGGACGAGCACACAGCGAGAGTTTGCTTCCAAGTTCTCAAAGCCGCGCTCGCAAGCGTTGCGGGGGAGAGATGATGACGGAGTTCAACAGCATGACCATTGTCGCCGCTACCGAAGTTATCGCCGAGTACAAGTCACACGGCGATATGTCGGTGTTGGAGGTGCAGTGGGGCATTGTAGGCAACTCATCAAGCAAGGCCGCTCGGGTTGCAAGCTGGGCGCAACGCGCCACCATGCCGAATGCTCCCCAGGTGATGACCGAAAACGGACTTATGACTTTGCCGCGAGCCTTTGTCGAAACGGCGATCAAGGCTCCCCCAGGCGTCCGAGACAGTGACGCTTGGAAGAAGTTTGTCGCAGGGCTTCGGTTTGACGGATTCGAGTTGGTTGAAACGGGAGTGCCGCCGCTCTCAAGCGCACCCTGGCAGGCCCCGCGTACTACTGTCTCGCTCACACGGATGTTGCCCGCCGACATACCCGGACTAGATTTCCGCGAAGCCGAAAACGAGGTAACTACGTTGCTCGTTCAGAGTGGCTTCATGGTTGCTAAGGGACATTTGGAACGGGCGGTATCCGCTTTTCAGCGTGGTGAATGGTCCTCAGCAAATGGAGAGCTTCGCAATTTCTATGAGAGCTATTTGAATGAAATCGCCGCCCATCTCGGCTGCGACAGTCAGCAGGAGAGCAAGGCGAGGCGTGACTTTCTTGGACGCCTTCAACCGCCATTCTTATTGACGGAATACAACGAATGGAATGAAAACAATCAGAAGCCCCAATACGTTCAAGGGCTGATGAGCCGGATGCACCCACATGGGGGACACCCCGGATTGTCCGAGGAAGAAGATGCGACGTTCCGCCTTCAGATTACCCTTCTTACGGCGCGTTTATTTTTGCGGCGCTATCGCCAGAGAACAAGAGAGAGGACTGCATGACAGTTGAGGTTAAGTCAGTCCCGTCAATTTCAGTTTCCTATGCCAGGAACGGCAGCTCGTCCAAAGCAAATGCACTTGGCATGAGGCCGATGCAGGAGCGGGCATACGAGAAGCGGAGGTGAGCCATTTCTCCTCATCAAATCGCCGCCGGCCTCAGGCAAGAGCCGCGCCCTCATGTTCATCGCGCTTGACAAGCTAGAGCATCAAGGTCTGAAGCAAGCGATCATCGTGGTGCCGGAAAAAGCAATTGGCGCGAGCTTCCACGATGAGCCTTTGACGAAATTCGGTTTCTGGGCCGATTGGCGGGTGGAACCGAAATGGAACCTTTGCAACGCTCCGGGCGGGGACAATGGGGGAAAGGTCAACGCCGTTGGCGCATTTCTTGATAGCCCCGACAAGGTGCTCGTTTGCACCCATGCGACATTCCGCTTCGCGGTGGACGCATACGGGGTGGAGAAGTTCGACGACCGCCTGATAGCGGTGGACGAGTTTCATCATGTCTCGGTGAGCGAAGACAATAAGCTCGGGCTACAACTTGAGCAGCTGATAACCCGCAACCGCGTTCATCTTGTTGCAATGACCGGTTCCTACTTCCGGGGTGATGCCGCAGCGGTGCTGGCACCGGACGCCGAAGCTAAGTTCGACACCATTACCTATACCTACTACGAACAGCTCAACGGCTATGAATTCCTGAAACAGCTCGACATAGGCTACTTCTTCTATTCCGGTTCCTATGTGGATGACATTTTGCACGTTCTCGATCCAGCAGAAAAGACGATCATCCACATTCCAATGTCAATTCGCGCGAAAGCACGAAGGACA
>CAXTWP010000245.1:1913-4794 GCA_964247945.1 uncultured Acidobacteriaceae bacterium
CACATCATTGGTGCATTGGGCGAGTGGCAAGGTATTGACCCGGCAACAAGATTCCAACTCGTCAAGACTCCCGAGGGACGGATTCTGCGGATAGCCGATCTCGTGGACGACGATCCCGCCAGACGGGACCGCGTCTCCATCTCGTTAAAAGACCCTGCTCAAAAGCACAACCGGGACTATGTGGACATCATCATCGCTCTCGGCATGGCAAAGGAAGGTTTTGACTGGATTTGGTGCGACCATGCCCTGACGGTGGGTTATCGGTCGAGCCTCACCGAAATCGTACAGATCATCGGACGCGCAACACGCGACGCACCCGGCAAGATCCGCGCGCGATTTACAAACCTGATCGCCGAGCCGGACGCATCCGAGGAGGCGGTCACTGAGGCCGTGAACGATACGCTGAAGGCAATTGCAGCGAGTCTGCTAATGGAACAGGTACTCGCGCCTCGCTTCGACTTCAAGCCGAAGCATCAGGAGAATGGACCTGTTCAGGGCTTCGATTACGGCGAAGGCGGCTATGACCCGAACAAGTGTAATGTCGGCTTCAATGAGCAGACGGGGCAATTCCAGATCGAGATTAAAGGGCTTGCCGAGCCAAAGAGTAAGGAAGCGACACGGATCTGTCAGGAAGACTTGAACGAGGTGATTGCCGCGTTCGTCCAGGACAAGGCAGCGATTGAGCGCGGTCTGTTTGACGAGGAGCTGGTGCCCGAGGAGCTGACGCAGGTTCGCATGGGCAAGATCGTTAAGGACAAGTATCCCGAACTTGATGAGGGCGACCAGGAGGCTGTGCGTCAGCACGCAATCGCCGCACTCAACCTTACTCAACAGGCCAAGCAATTCGGTCTTGGCGGCAGTAGCGATGGCAACGCCGAGCCAAGTGCCAATACCGCGCTTGTTGACGGTGTGCGACGGTTTGCAATGGATGTACGCGAACTCGATATTGACCTGATCGACCGTATCAACCCGTTCGGCGAAGCGTATGCGATCCTCGCAAAGTCTATGAGCGAGGACAGCTTGAAACAGGTCGCTGCGGCCATTGCCGCCAAGCGGACAACTTTGACGCCGGAGGAAGCGAAAGAGCTGGCGGTAAGAGCCTTGAAGTTCAAGAAGGAGCGGGGACGCCTTCCGTCGCTGGACGCTCAGGATGTTTGGGAGAGACGGATGGCTGAGGGAGCCGCTGCATTCGTCCGGTACAAGGATGAGGGACGTTATGAGTGATATAGACCTCGACGAACTGCGCTCGGAACTCAACGAATTCGCGGAACCTGAGAAGAAAGGCGGACGCTCGCCACGCGAGGAGCGCATCATCGCTGGGTTCGAGGAGATACAGCGATTCGCCGAAGAGCACGGACACGCCCCGCAGCATGGCGAAGATCATGACATCTTCGAGCGGCTATATGCGGTGCGCCTCGACCGCTTACGAGCGCTTGAGGAGTGCCGTACCTTGCTCGTGCCACTCGATCATCAGGGGCTGCTCTCCGGTGGGGAGATTGCCGTCGCTGCTTCGCCCGCGATGGTTGATGACGATGAGCTGCTGGCCGAACTAAAGGAAGCTGCGGGACCGGGGAGCATCACAGAACTGCGTCATGTCCGCAAGAGCGCCGACAAAAGGGCCGCCGAAGAGATTGCCAATCGAGCCGTTTGCGAGGACTTCGAGAGCTTCAGGCCGCTATTTGAGCAAGTGCAAAGGGAGCTAAAGTCTGGCGTTCGCAGAACCCTTCCCGTTCATCACATGGACGAAATCAAGCTCGCTGAAATCCAAAAAGGTGAATACTTCATCCTTGGCGGCCAGGTTGCTTACGTCGCCGAGATGGGAGAGGATTTCACCACGCAATATGACCGTCGCGATAGCCGTTTGCGTGTCATCTACGACAATGGAACCGAGAGCAACCTGTTATTACGTTCTTTCCAGCGGGCGCTTTACCGTGACGAAGCCGGTCGACTCATCACCAATCCTGAAACCGGCCCATTGTTTGCCGACCAAGCGGCCGATGACGATTTGGCGAGTGGCACCATCTACGTTCTCCGCAGCAAGTCTGAGCATCCGGTTGTCGCTGCCAACCGCGATGTCTTGCACAAGATCGGCGTCACGGGAGGGAAGGTTGAGACACGCATCGCAAACGCAAGCCTGGACCCGACCTTTCTTATGGCTGAGGTGGAAGTGATCGCCTCGTACCAGCTTTACAACATCAACCGGGTAAAGCTCGAAAACATCATTCATCGGGTCTTCGACACCGCACAACTCGATGTTGAGATTAAGGATCGTTTCGGTAATCCCGTGAGACCGTGCGAGTGGTTTCTCGTTCCGCTGTTTGTGGTGAACGAGGCAGTCGAGCGAATCAAAGACGGGACAATCACGCAGTACGTCTATGCACCTACCTTGGCACGTCTAGTAAAAGCACATCAAGAAGCGCGATAAGACCCAATCGCTTCGACATCGGATTGTGGGAGAGAGCAATAATGGCTGGTCGCCCCGTCAATTAGATTTTCTGTGGGAGATGGGCAGGTCGGGTGTTTCCTCTTTGCAATATCGAGCGTCAACCGTCTGGCAGACACCCACCGCGATAGACAATTGCGTGCCGTCTGAAAATCTCAGCAGGACCTCTTTCCCAAACTCAGGGTCATCCAGAACGGACACCTCGGCAACCGACTTGCCGACAACCTCCGGAAATTCCAGCTTCGACTCTGACATCCTCTCGCCTCGCTTCGATCGATCCATGATGTCCCTTATTAGGGGATCAGGTCAACCGTTCACCACACTTCAGATGTGGCAGGAAAAGCGAAACCGGAGGCTCGGAAATCTCGGAAGGGGCGCAGTCCCGCGATGAGAGATTACTACGCCGGAGTCTTGTCTAAACTAATTTCTGCGCGGCAA
>CAXTWP010000246.1:0-4794 GCA_964247945.1 uncultured Acidobacteriaceae bacterium
TAGACCCTGACATTTCTATCGGGCCAGACCATGACATTTCTATTGAGCCGCTACAGTCGGCCTCACGGTAAATCAGGTTATCGGCCTTTGCGCGACTGCTTGCCTTAGAACACGTTCCAATCGCACATTTGGCGTACTGATGTGTAACGTAGCACGGCGGCTATGGCTTTCGTCAGCGCGACTGCCAATAACGCTATCCATGAACAAATCGTCATCCCCGCTCGCCTTGGGGTGCTATCAAATGGAGGAACGCCTCGTCTCAGAAAGTAGCTGTTGGGTTGAGATAGGGTCCGTTTTCTGAAGACACCGACTGTCGCCGCATCCGCGATTTTTGTGAGACCAGCTTTCACGAGTCAACACGCATCATTAAACCACCACGACCGCGCTGAGGGCCGATTTCGCTTGACTACGTCTTACCTGAACCGCATCGCCACTGCCGTACCAGAGCATAATGTACATGACGCTTTCGTCGTCTTCGCAGAGAAGATGCTCGTCGACCCCCGCCTGCAAGCAGTCTTCCGGCGCATGGCTAATCGCGCCGACATCACACGTCGCTATTCCTTTCTCAATCCCCAGAAAGATCCCGACCGGTTTTCCGCGTATAACGCACATGAATTCTATCGGCTGGGCAGCTTTCCCCATACCACTCAGCGAATGGAACTCTTCGAGCGAAGTGCTCCAGTGCTAATGCGGAAAGCTGTAGATCAGCTCGCGCTAAGCGAGAAAGAACGAGCTGGCATCACGCACGTTCTGGTGACTTGCTGCACAGGCCTCTATGCGCCTGGGTTGGATTTTGAGATTGTCGAGCACCTCGGACTTTCGACGGGCGTTGAGCGCACGATGATTGGATTCATGGGATGCTATGCCGCGATCAATGCGCTCAAGCTGGCGAGGCACATTGTGCGCTCTGAGCCGGAGGCGGGCGTGCTGATGCTGAACCTTGAGTTGTGCTCGCTCCACTTTCAGGAGACCCAAGACTTGGAACAAGTATTGTCTTTCCTCGTTTTCGCTGACGGAGTTGCAGCGAGCTTGATTACTGCTCGCGAGCATGGCTTGGCACTGGACAGCTTCAAGGCGGTGATGGTCCCTGAGACGCGCGAACTGATTACGTGGAAGATTCGCGGGCTAGGTTTCGACATGCTTCTCTCAGGACGGGTGCCCGGTCAATTGGGCCGAGCACTACAGGAGAGTGAACTTATGGCGGAGCGCGAGAATATCGACCTTTGGGCGGTACATCCGGGCGGACGGTCAATTCTGGATGCGGTGGAGAAGAGTCTAGAACTGCCGTCCGATGCTCTCGTGGCGTCACGCGAAGTGCTCTCGTGCTTCGGAAATATGTCGTCGGCGACGATCATGTTTGTGTTGCAAAGCATCATGAAGCAAGCGCAACCCGGTCAGCGTGGCTGTGCAATGTCGTTTGGGCCGGGCCTAACAGCGGAGACAATGCGCTTTCATGTCGTCTAATGCACAGATCGACCTGAGTGGGCGGGTTTCACCACACGACTTACCTGAGCTAATGGATGGCGGCTGTAGCTACGAAGATTTTCGTGATTGCCTGCGCAGTTTGGAAAAGGTCAATCGCTGGCTGGGGGGTTACCGACCGACGTTATCTTGGCTTGATCAGCTGCCGCGCGGACTACGCGAGCCTATCCACATTGTTGATGTCGGCAGTGGAGGAGGCGACTATCTTCGACAGATTGCAGGCTGGGCGCGGCGACAGAATCTCGCTGTGCACTTGACCGGGATTGACTTGAATCCCTACGGGGCGCGTGCAGCGCTAGAGACTACGCCGGAGGAACTCGGAATCGATTGGGTCACATGCGATGCGTTGGCTTACCGACCGGACAAACCGATCGATGTCGTGATTAGTTCGCTGTTAGCACACCACTTGGAAGACCAAGAGATTGTCGGACTTCTAGGATGGATGGAAGCGACGGCGCAGTTGGGTTGGTTCATCAACGATCTGGAACGGACGAAGTGGAGTTATCGGATGTTTAGCTGGGTGCCGTGGCACCCGATTGTGCGGCATGATGGGCCGGTTTCGTTCCGGCGAGCCTTCCGAGAAGAGGATTGGCTTAGACTGCTGGCAACGGCTGGTAATTTGCAGAACTTCGTGACGCTGGAACATTGGCGGCCCGGACGGTTGTGCGTCGGACGGTGGAAGTGAGTTTAGTCGCTCTCAGACTCCTCGCCAGACTGAACATAGAAGGCTGGCGGCCCAAACCGTCGTGACGTGCCTTACCACGTCCATCCATATAAGAGGTGAGTGATGGCATCTTCCACTCTGCCGAGACCGAGTGCAGCTCGTTCTAGGTTCAAGACCGTACTCTGGATTTCTCTTGGTGTCACGACGCTCTTTGTTTTCATCACGTCGGAGGTCCTGCTTGTAACTGATTACCCCATGTACCATGCTTACCGTCTGCAGGTCATAGCCGATCGCGGACTTCTGCTTCCGCACACGCTCTGCGGGACCTTCGCACTCCTCGCAGGTCCTCTGCAGTTCTCGACACGCTTTCGCCAACGACATCTGCAACTCCATCGGATTCTAGGCCGCATCTACTTCGTGTCAGTGATTGTCGGTGCCTTTACGGGAATTGCCCTTGCCTGGGGTCGACCCGGATTACCGGGGACTTCCATGCAAGGCGCAGCCTGGATCGTCTGCACCACCGCAGCCGTGATCGCCGCGCGAAACCGCCAGATCGCAGTGCATCGTCAATGGATGGCTCGTTCTTATGCCGTCACCTTCACCTTCGTCTCCAGCCGCGTGCTGAATCTCGTGCCTGCCTACTGGAGTCACCTTGGCGACGTACTGTCGGCAGTCGGCGTGATCGCCTTTACCTTGGCGTCCATTCTTCTTGTCGATCTCGGGCTCAACTGGCACGAGCTTACCACGCGTCGTAGTTGATGACCGCAAAATGATCACTTTTCGAAGCTGTCCCCTATCAGGTCTGAGCTAACTACGGGCCCGTACCCACCAAGCTGTCCAAGAACGACCAACACCGCAGGCTCCTCACCCTCCAGTATCCACACCACCACATCTTTCGGCTGCATGCCGATCAACCGCGCAATCATACTCACAATTCCGCCCAGTTCCGGATGAACGCGAAACACTGCCGCCTTCACGGAGTGTCCCACCAACTGAATCGTCTGCTCGTCCTCTGGCGTGATCAGGAGCGGCACCAGCTGCCCGCCTCCGACCGGTGCCAGCATCCCCACCCGAAACGACCTCTTATTGCGCGGCACGTTCAGCAGCAATGTCCCAACCATGCCATTCGCCAGATCATCCGGCAGCGCCATGTGCTTGCTATCGACGTGCAGTTTGCCCTTCTTGTCTACTGTGCGACTGGTCACTATGCCGGTAGCGGCTTCTACTGTGAAGTCGATAGGCTTTGTAAAAAAAGGCCCTTTCTGTAGATGATGGTCGCGCACTAAGCGAAACGTGCCTTGCTGCCGGTATGTCGTCGTCTCATCATCTATCGATCCATCGACAAAGCGATAGGTAAAACGCATCGTAACTTCATCGCCCTGCACACTTTGCCAAAACTCACCATTGGCGAGGGTTTTTCCATCCTCGGAGCGGGCCACCATAAACCGGTGCATTGGCCGTTGAATATGTACGACCGCAATCTGTTCTGCCGATATCGCGGTAGCCATCGTGGTTACCACGAAGCCAGCGACAAGGAGATTGCGTCGTTCCATCAAATACCTCGCGTTGACACTCAGCTTATGAGACGCGCCACGCGGCTGAACGAGCCAAGTCCTTACGCAGCTTCAAGATGACGATTCGTACAGAATGACCCTTCAAACTGTTTTGCGCACGTCTATCAAGTTAGATAGAACTAGAGAATCTCGACACGAATCAATTCAACATCGAGTGAATCAGGAGCAATACTTTGCAAGACGAAGTTCTCATACTTGGTGGCGGAGTGGCAGGTTGTGCGGCTTCGATCGCACTTGCTCGCAAGAGACGAAGTGTAACGCTGATTGAACGCGAGCCCACACCGCGCCATAAGGTGTGCGGAGAATTTCTAAGCGGTGAGGCTTTGGAGGATCTGCATGCGCTCGGCATCGACGTTGCGTCGCTTGGTGCTGTTCCCCTGAATTGCGTTCGCCTGGCCGCAGCAAAGCGCGCGGCAGAGGCCCCTTTACCTTTTCCAGCCGCCTCGCTCACGCGCAAAGCGCTGGATACGGCGCTTATTGCCGAAGCCATCGCGTCTGGAGTGCGCATCACGCGAGGCCGCCGTGTGCAGTCACTCAGCCGTGCTGCAGGGAATCTCTGGCAGGCTACGCTCGACGACGGCACCACGTACGAAGCTCCTACTGTCTTCCTTGCCACCGGTAAGCACGATCTGCGTGGTCACGTTCGACCTAAGGACTCTCACCAATGGGTTGCGTTCAAGATGTACTACCGACTGTCTGCCGGCCAGTGTGCTGACTTGGGGCATGCCTCTGAGTTAACGCTCTATTCGGGAGGCTACGGAGGTATCCAACCGGTCGAAGACGGCATCACGAACTTTTGCTGTGTGGTGCAACGCAAGTATTTTGCTCGCGCGGGTCTCCGGTGGGAGGGACTTCTTGTGAAAATGCAGCAGGACTGTCCACACCTCGCGATGCGACTCAGCGACGCGGAGCCGCTTCTCGAAAAACCTATCACCGTCACTCATATCCCGTACGGTTATCTACGCCGTGCGACCGATGACGGACTTTACTGTATAGGCGATCAGGCAGCCGTTATTCCCTCGTTCACTGGAGACGGTATATCCATCGCTTTACATACTGCTCGCTGTGCCGCCG
>CAXTWP010000247.1:0-360 GCA_964247945.1 uncultured Acidobacteriaceae bacterium
ATACCCCGCCTCGTAGATCGCCTCCGTCACCGTGGCCTTCGGCTTGCGCACCGCCGCCTTGAACCCTTCCATCCGCGCCGCCTTCGCGTACTGCCCCGGACTCACCCCCAGCACCCGCTTGAACCCCCGCAGGATCGTCAGTCGCCCGACGCCGGTCGCCCTCGCTACGTCCGTCAGCTTCGTCCGCTCGCTTGCATTCGCCTTCAGGTAACCCGCGACCGCCGCAATCGCCCCCGCCTGCGGGTCCGGCTTGGCCTCCGCCCGGTCCGGCTCACAGCGCAGGCACGCCCGGTAACCCGCCGCCTCGGCCGCCGCTGCCGTCGGAAAAAAGCTGACGTTCTTTCGCGCCGGCCGCCGGCT
>CAXTWP010000247.1:370-4785 GCA_964247945.1 uncultured Acidobacteriaceae bacterium
TTGCAGTAGATCTTCGTCGACTTGACCGCGTAGAAGAACTGCCCGTCCGCTCCCGCGTCCCGCTCCAGCACCTGCCGCCACTGCCGCCCCGGAAAGAAGCTTGGCACCTCGCCTGTTTTTGTCGGCTCCGTCATTGTCGTCATACCAGTATCGTCTACCAGCCCGCGCACAGCGACACTCCGCTTTGTGCAACCAAACTCGTGCTGTATCCTCAGGTACAGTCGTGTCGTTGCTCGTAAGGACACCATGACGAACCAGCAGCTCTATCCCACTATCGGTCTTCCCACGCTGACGAGCCTCATCACGCTCACTCTGGTCTGCCTCGCCTGGCTTTCCGGTCGTGCCTCGGACAAGGAACTCCGTCGCGAGATTCATCAGGAGATCCGCGAGCTGCGTATGGATATGGACCGCCGCTTCGAGCGTTTAGAGGCCCGCTTTGAAGAGCGTTTCGATCGCATTGACGAGCGCTTCGATCGCATTGACGTCGAACTCCGTTACTTCTACGGTCAAATGGGTGATAACGCGGCCAGGCTGACCATACTCGAAAAAAGATAAGCCGTTCCTCCCAGGAGAACCCATGCGCCTCCGCCTCGCCGCTCTCGCCTTCGCGTTTCTTCCCTTCGCCGCGCAAGCCGCCGCCCCCAAGCAGCTCGAAGGTTCCTACACCTTCAAGAAGAACGGCTGGACCTACGTCCATCTCCAGGGCACCCCCGCCCAGGTCGGCTTCCAGCACGGCTATTTCCTCTCCGCCGAGATCGAGAACAACTATCACGTCTACCGCCTTGAAAACGAGCACAACTCCGGTCGCGATTGGAACTTCTTCCGCGCCGCCTCCAAGAACATCCTCTGGCCAAAGGTGGAGCCTGAGTACCGCGCCGAACTCCAGGGCATCGCCGACGGCCTCAAGGCCAAAGGCTCCGCCCTCGACCTCTGGGACGTGGTCGCCCTCAACGGCAACCTCGAACTCACCGACTACTATCTTCCGTGGCTCAACAAGAAAGAAGGCAAAAGCAATCCGCCCAAGGACGTCGCACCCGGCAAATGCAGCGCCTTCATCGCCACCGGCTCCATGACCAAGGACGGCAAGATCGTCATCGCCCACTCCAACTGGTCGCCCTACGCAGAGGGTGAACGCTGGACCGTCATCTTCGACATCGCCCCCGCCCATGGCCAGCATCTGCTCATGGACGGCGCGCCCGGCATCATCACCAGCCAGGACGACTTCGGCGTCAACGCCTCCGGCCTCATGATCACCGAAACCACCCTTCCCAAGGCCTTCGGCTGGGACTCGAACGGCACTCCCGAGTTCGTCCGCTCGCGCAAGGCCATGCAGTACGCCACCTCTATCGACCAGTACGCCACCATCATGCGCGCCGGCAACAACGGCGGCTACGCCAACTCCTGGCTCGTCGGCGACCGCAAAACCGGTGAGATCGCTTACCTCGAACTCGGCCTCCACCACACCCCGCTCACCCGCAAGACCGACGGCTATTTCGTCTCCTCCAACTTCGCAGCCGATCCCGGTCTTATCCGCGACGATACCCCCGGCTTCGATCCCTCCGACAGATCCAGCAGCATGAACGCCCGCCATCTCCGCGCTGAAGACTTCATGCAACAGCACAAAGGCGCGCTCGACACCGCACTCGCCGAGGCCTTCCTCTCCGACCACACTGACACCTTCGCCGGAGCCGTCCGACCTGATCAGCGCTCCCTCTGCGGCCACGTCGACAAGGCTAAGGAAGGCGAACCCGTCTGGGGCGAAAAGCCGTATGAACCGATGGGCGCAGTCACCGGCAAGGTCATGGACTCCGCACTTGCCGAAAAGATGAGCTTCATCGCCCGCGCCGGCCATCCCTGCGGCGACGACTTCCTCGTTCAACCCTTCCTCGCCGACCATCCCGAGTTCGCCTGGCAGAAGCCCATCCTCAACGACATGCCCGCCGGCCCCTGGACGACGTTCACCACCGCCGAAACTGCCTCAACCCTTACCGCCGCCAAGCGCTGACCAACACACGCGGGTGGCCCATCCCTCGCGCATTTGCGAAGGGTGGGTTCCAGGTGCCGGCATACCGTCTAAACTGACACTATGCGCATTCTTGTCTCGACACTCCTGCTGCTCGCGATGTCCGCTCACGCGCAAACACCTGACCCTACCCTGCCTCCCGCCAACCAGCACGCTGTCCTCACCGTTCAGGGCCGGGGCGCGCAGGTGTACCGCTGTCAGGCGTCCGGCAACAGTAGCTTCCAGTGGGTCTTCCGCGCCCCCGTCGCCCGCCTCTTCGACGCGGCCGGTCAGGAGGTCGGCACACACGGCGACGGCCCTATCTGGATCGCGCTCGACAGCAGCTCCATCCAGGGCACCGCCGTCGCCAGCCTGCCCTCGCCCGGTCCCACCAGCGTTCCCTGGCTGCTGCTCAAGGCCCACAGCCCCCAGCGTACCGGTATCCTCACCGCGGTCGAGTGCATCCGCCGCTCCGACACCAAAGGCGGTGCGACCCCGGCGGCAGGCTGCGACGCCACCCACGAAGGCGAACTCGTCCGCGTCCCCTACACAGCCACCTACACCTTCTACTCCAGCCGGTCCCCGACACCAGCAAACTAAGCCGATCGCGCGCCTGGAGCAAAGTCACAACTGGGTGTGCAGGCGCACTTGTTCTTTCTGTTTGTCCTTCCCGAAGGGAATCTACATTTCAGCCTGCAAACCATCAGGCGGACTGCGCAGATACGCTGTCAAGTGCCGAAAGGCCCTAAGTGATTCAAATGAAACCATTTACACGCTGCGCATCAGTTTCGTCCCCTTCGTTATAATCAAACCAGAGACAAAGGGGACACCTGCTCAAAGAGTGTCATCTTCGAGCCTCCTTTTTGCCCCTCCGGAGACCTTGAGGCTAAACCTTTTCAATGCAACACTTTGCGGCTATGCTGCCTATTATCAATATCTTGAAAAGTCGATCCATTAGAATCAATACTTTACAACATTTGTAGCTAATTTCTCGGCGGCACCGGCACACGGCTCAGGTCCTCATTCACCTCGTTGCTTTCGACAAAGAAGTGCATCAGGTCCGCATTCCCGAAAGAGGTGGTAATCGCCACATCTGCCGCGTCGCGCCCCGTCGCCATCAGCACCCGCCCGAAGCGCGGATGGTTGTGCCGGGCGTCCATCGTCATCCAGCGCCCGTCCAAAAAAACTTCGTACCACGCGCTGAAGTCGCCCGCCCCGCTATATGGATTGCGGATGTCACCCAGATAGCCGGTCACATAGCGCGCCGGAATGTTCTGGCAGCGCGAGAGCGTAATCGCCAGGTGCTGGAAGTCCCGGCAGACGCCTATCCGTTCGGTAAACACATTCATCGCCGTCTTGGTCGGCCGCGCCGTCTTGTAATCGAACGCGACCTTCTCATGCACCCAGTCCCGGATCGCCGAGGCGCGTGTCCACCCCGGCGTCATCCAGCCGAACAGGTCGTGCGCGATCGGTGTAAACAGGTCGACCTCGCAGTAGCGGCTTGGAAGCAGGAACTGCAGCACCTCGGACGGCAGCTCTTCCACCGGCGCCTGCCGGGCGTTGGCAAAGATCTGGTCCGCATGGTCCGGCACCGTCAGCGTACTGGTTCCAGTCAGCTGCAGCCTTCCCGCCGGGGCCACAAACCTTGTGCAGCGGTTCCCGAAGCTGTCGCTGTAAAGCTGCGTGGGCACCTTGGTCTTCACGCCGTCTGCTACGTGCTCAACGATCAAGTCATTGCCCGACCGCACCCGCGCCTCCAGCGCCGGATGCAGGTGCAGCATCGCAATCATGGCCGTCGGATGGGCCAATTGGAACTGAATATCGTACTCATTGGAGACGAGCATGGGCACAGATCCTTCCTGGTCGGGGCTAAGCTATACGATGCGCTCTAGCCTGCGGTCACGCAAGAGAAAAGGACAGACCCCGATCAGGTCTGCCCTTGTTCTTCGCAGGCACTTAGCTTATTGAGCCGCCAGTTCGGCGACGCCCGCCTGCAGCTTCAGGATCTCGGCCTTATCGGTCGCCTCCCAGGTAAAGCTCTCGCCCTTGCGGCCGAAGTGCCCGTAGGCCGCCGTCGCTTTGAAGATCGGCTTGCGCAGGTCCAGGCACTCAATGATACCCTTCGGTGTAAGCAAGAAGTTCTTGCGGACGAGTTCCTCAAGCTTCTGCTCCTCCACCTTGCCCGTGCCGAAGGTCTCGACCAGGACGCTCACCGGCTCGGCCACGCCGATCGCGTAGGCCAACTGCACCTCGCACCGGTCCGCCAGACCCGCCGCCACGATGTTCTTGGCCACGTAGCGCGCCATGTAAGCCGCCGACCGGTCGACCTTGGTCGCATCCTTGCCCGAGAACGCGCCGCCCCCGTCCCGCCCCATGCCGCCGTAGGTCTCGACGATGATCTTGCGCCCGGTCA
>CAXTWP010000248.1:0-2455 GCA_964247945.1 uncultured Acidobacteriaceae bacterium
TAGACCCTGACATTTCTATCGGGCCAGACCATGACATTTCTATTGAGCCGCTACAAGTTCACTGTACATAATATGTGTTATCGGACATAAGTTAAAGCTTCCAGGAACATGTGAGAATGGTACGTGGTAGTGCGTGTGCAACGCCGGGTTGATCGATGGGCCTTACTGCTGCCGTGTATCTGGTGCTGCACGATGCTTGCGGCTCCTTTCCAGCTCTCCTCCACATCCCCGCAATCGAGCAGCGCACGGGTGTACGGCGTAAGCGGTCAGACCATCAACGCGATCACCGGCTCGCCGGTCTCGCGTGTACTCATTCGGTTTGGGCAGCAAGCCTTGCTGACGGATTATCAAGGTCAATTTCACTTCGATCCCGATGTTGCGGGGGGGTCGCTGTCAGCGTCGAAGCCGGGCTATACCCTAAGCGAGGACGCAGGCGACCCCGGCGCTCCGGTGACTCAGGCGGAACTCGCCGCGGGTCCAGTCCTGATCCGGCTGTACCCGGAGGCTATTCTCGCCGGTACTGCTTTGTCGCCCGACGGCGATCCACTTGCGGGGATGGTTGTGGTGGCCAGCCGCATTCAATATGACGAAGCCGGGCATCACTGGGTGCAGGCGGGAACGGCCCGCACTGACACGCGTGGCGAGTTTCGGCTACCGTTACCCGCCGGCGATTACAGGCTGCGAAGCATGTATGCAACTCCTTCGGCAAGTCGTAAGGAAGTGATTCTGCCTGTGGCAGTTCCGGAAAACAGTTCATCAACAGGATCGGGTTTTATCAGCCTGCGTCACGGTGAGACGCAGCGCGCCGACTTGCGTCCGCAAGTCCTTCCCGTAACCCCCATCACGATACGGGTGGAACCCACGCTGGAGGCGGGCCGCGGAAATATCCGGCTGACGGCGGTCGGTGCCAACGGGACAAGCTTTATGCTTCGGCATACAAGCACCGGAACTCCCGGCGAGATGCGAGTGGACCTTCCCCGCGGGAGCTATCTGCTGGAAGGGACTCGGCAAAATGAGGACGTTCTGGAGCAGGGTGAGACTCGGGTGACGGCCGATTCGGCAGAGGTAACCGGAGTGTTGTTGCGCTTGGCGGCGGTAAACCGAATACAGATAGAGATCGCCGGCGAAGCCGGTTCCACATCCGATAACAAGCTGCCTACGGCGGCGCAGCTCGGGCTGTCGCTCGAAGATGCGACCTTAGAGACGGACACCGATGAGCGTCTTCTCCGCGTGAACCATCGCGACGAGGGCGCGGCTTACTTCAATGCACCGCCGGGCGTCTATCGTCTGCATGCGCAGAGCGGCGGCGAGTGGTACATCGTGTCGGCGACCTATGGCTCTGCGGATCTCTTGCGTCAGACTCTAGCGGTGGCGTCCGGGGTGGGATCGGCGGCGATGCGGATTGCGGTCAGTAACCAGGGCACCAGCTTGACGGGCACGGCAAAAAGCGAGGGGCGGCCCAGCGCGGCGTGGGTCTACCTGATTGCGTCCAGCCCCAGCGCCACACCGCTCGTGATCCTCCATGCGGGGGCAGACGGACGGTACACGCGAACCGCCCTGCCGCCGGGAACCTATCGCGCGCTTGCCTTTGAACATCGGCCCGCAATCAACTTTGCAGACCCTGCAAGGCTTGCGGATTTTAGCAACGGATGGCGCGCGGTCACCTTGAATCGAGGAGACAAAGGTACGCTCGATCTGGAGGTGACACCTTCCCCGGAGCCGGGCAAGTGAGCTGGACTTCCCTGCTCCTACGGAGCCTGGCTGTTCTGTTTTTTAGCAGTGCCGCGCCGGCGCAGAATTATGTCGTCCGCGGTACCCTTACCAGCAGCGCGGATGGTTCGGCAATCCGGCACGGGCATTTGGCGGCGACGCTTGCGGGCGAGGAGACGCGAGAGGCTCGTGCTTCCGCCGAAGCTGACGAGAAAGGACACTTTGCCCTGTCGCTACCCGGACCTGGCGTGTGGAAGCTGACGGGCGCGGCGCGCGGATTTCTGACGGCGGCTCTTGAGGAGCATGGCGGTTTGTACACGGGAGTCGCACTTGGACCGGCGGCGCGCTCCGCCGAGGTGGCGTTCCACCTTGTTCCCGAGGCAAGTCTTTCCGGCTATGTGCTGGATGAGGGTGGCGAGGCTGTGCGTGGCGCTCAGGTTTCCTCGCTGTATCGTACCGACAGCGCGCGTGGCGAAGACGCGCCGGGCTGGCAGAGAAAAGCCACCGCCCGCACCGATGACCGCGGCCACTATGAGTTCAACGGGCTTGCCCCGGGACAGTACAAGGTGGTGGTTCAGGCCCAGCCCTGGTACGCCGTTGGCGCGCAACGGATCGGTAGTGGGGCAGTCCCCATCGAGTCGCCGCTCGATGTAGCCTATCCGCTCACCTGGTACCCGGGAGTGACGGATGTTTCGGACGCGGGCGTAATTGCGCTCGATGGCGGCGGCGCGGGTCAGGCGGACCT
>CAXTWP010000248.1:2465-4784 GCA_964247945.1 uncultured Acidobacteriaceae bacterium
GTTGCTGCCTGTTCCGGCGCTGCATCTCCGCATTCCCGCGCAGCCCCGATCCGGCGATAGCGCTTTCTCCATGCCACAGGTGCAGGTTCTCTGGCCGGATGGAGGAACTTCGTTCCAGCCAATCCGTCCCTTTTTTGGCCCGCAAGGCGAGATGGACCTGGGCGGTCTTGCTCCGGGAACGTACAGGATCGGCAATGTAAACGGGAGCGCGCAACCCTATGAGCTGCGCGTAAGCGCCGGCTCGGCCCGAGCCATCGATCTGAATGCGGCGATCGCCACGACACCAGTGAGGATGGACTTCGACATGCCGGAAGGCGTTCGACCACCCGGCATTCGGCTGGTCGACACCGCGACTGGCGGGGCCGTTGCGATCGGCGAGAGAAATACGGGACCTGCGCGTGGCGAGGCGTTCTCTGGTTCAGAGAGGCCCATCCCGCCGATGAGCCGGTTTAGCGGCGAGGAGGGGCGTCCGCGCGATGGACGAGAAGACCGCAACGAGCGCAAGATCGACCTGGTACCCGGGCGCTATGAGGTCATTCTGACGAACGAACGCTCGCAGTTCCTCATCGGGTTATCGGCGGAAGAGGCTGCGGTAGACGGAACTTTTGTTGTCATTGGGCCGGCCGCCTGCCGGATAACGTTGCATATTGCGCACGGCCGATCCGCGGTAACAGGAAGCGTCCTTGACGCCGAGGGGGTGCCCGCATCCGGCGCGATGGTGCTTCTTGTACCCGCAAAAGTTGGCGATCCACAGCACTTCGTCGGGATCGAGCGGGCGCAGACCAACACCGATGGCAGCTTCACATTGAAAGACGCTCTGCCGGGACAGTACATTCTGGTAGCCATCCGGGATGGCTGGAGCATCGATTGGCATGATCTCTCGACGCTGGGGCGCTACCTGGTGCATGGCTCGCCGGTCGAGCTTAACGGGACGAACGCCACTCATGAAACCTTACAGGCACAACGGCGTTGAATCGCCGGATTATGGTACCTTCGTAAGGTCACCGCATGCGGAGAGATGGCCGAGTGGCTGAAGGCGCACGCTTGGAAAGCGTGTATACCGCAAGGTATCCAGGGTTCGAATCCCTGTCTCTCCGCCACACTCTTGACGGTTTTCTTAGAAGTTTCTAATCTGTCGCTATGAAGTTCGTAGCCAGGCTGTGTTGTTGTTGCCGGTCCCTGCCGGCCCTCACAGTCGTCTGTTTCGCCTGCTAGTCGGCGAACTCTTAAAGCAATTCCTCTTCCTCAGAGTCGAATGGAGTACCCCATGAAGTTGCTCAACAGCTTTCTTGCGCTGTGCGCCTGTGTCGCACCCTCTTTTCTGCTGGCGCAATCCCCCGGCGTTGCCGGGACGTGGCAGGGTTTTGCCGTGCGCAATGCAGTGCAGATTCCACTTACTCTCGAGATCGAAGGCACCGGATCATCCCTGCGCGTCGCCTTTCTCAACGGCCCGGCGCAGCACCCCGAGGAAACCTCCGCCACCTCGGTGACCTTCGACGGCGCGCATCTGGTGGCTTCGTTCGACTACTTCGCGCGGAAGATCGATGCGCGGCTTGAAGGCGATACGCTGACCGGCACCTACGGTCCTGCGCGGCCGGGGGTCAAGGCCGCTGTCGCCACGTCGTTCACCTTGACGCGTGTCGCCAAGGCCGGCGACCCGGCATCCGCTCCCAACGCGCCTGAGATTACCGGCCCATGGAACATCCAGACCAGTAGCGCCAAGGGCGAGTCGGCATGGGAGTTTCGCGCCGAGAAGCCGGTGGCCGACTCGAAGGTGATTAAAGCGGTCATCCAGCGCATCGACGGCGACACGGGCGGCCTTTGGGGGACGTGGAACGGGACGCGCTATACCGTCGGACACTTCACCGCGGCGGGTCCGGCGCTCTACGGCGTGACCCCGCTGCCGGATAGAACACTGCGGATCGAGAACCTGCTGGCCGCGCCCGGCCCCGCCCCGGCTGAATGGATCGCGCGGCCTTCGGCGGAGGCGCGGCGGCAGAACCTGCCCGCGCCCACCGATCCGACGCAGCAAACGACCGTCAAGGACCCCAATACACCGTTCGCCTTCAGCTTCGCGGACCTCAATGGGAGGGCCGTATCGAACACCGATCCAGAGTTTCAAGGCAAGGTCGTGATCGTGGCGGTCGGCGGGTCGTGGTGCCCCAACTGCCACGATGAGGCGCCGTTTCTGGTAAGTCTTTACAACAGGTTCCATGCTCGTGGGCTTGAGGTGGTGGACCTCGACTTTGAGCAGGGCGATCCCGAGGCCGACACAGCGCGTCTGAAGGCGTTCATCGCCCACTATCGGATCCCCTACCC
>CAXTWP010000249.1:0-4765 GCA_964247945.1 uncultured Acidobacteriaceae bacterium
CCCCATCGCCTTCCCCGAACCCACTTACTCCGCCGGCGGCGGGGCCAATCGTGAGTTCGACACCACCACCTTCCGCTACAGCTACACCTCGCTCGTCTCCCCCGCCTCCGTCTACGAGTACGACGTGGCCACCGGCACCTCCGTCTTGCTTAAACAGCAGGAGGTCCCCGGCGGCTTCGATCCCACCCTCTACGCCTCCGAACGCGTCTGGATCACCGCGCCCGACGGCGTACAAGTCCCCATCTCGCTCGTCTACAAGTGCGCCACCTTCCACGCCGACAGCACCAACCCGCTCTACGTCTACGGCTACGGCTCCTACGGCTACGCGCTTCCCGTCGGCTTCAGCCCCACGCGCCTCTCCCTGCTTGATCGCGGCCTCGTCCTCGCCTACGCCCACATCCGCGGCGGCGGCGAACTCGGCGACGCCTGGCACGACGCCGGCAAGATGGCCGTCAAGAGCACCACCTTCACCGACTTCATCGCCGCCGTCGAGCAACTGACAGCCCAAGGCTACGGCGACCCCGCCCGCGTCGCCATCGAGGGCGGCAGCGCCGGCGGCCTCCTCATGGGCGCGATCGTCAATCTTCGCCCCGAACTCTTCCGCGTCGTCCTCTCCCACGTCCCCTTCGTCGACGTGATGAACACCATGCTCGACGCCTCCCTACCCCTCACCGTTGCCGAGTACGAGGAGTGGGGCAACCCCAACGAACCCGAAGCCTTCCGCACCATGCTCGCCTACAGCCCTTATGAAAATTTAGATAACCTGAAACCCGACACCGTTCCCTCCATGCTCGTCAAGACCAGCCTCAACGACTCCCAAGTCATGTACTGGGAACCCGCGAAATACGTCGCCAAGCTCCGCACGCGGAAGCGCAACGCCACCCCGCTCCTGCTCCACATCAACATGGACGCCGGCCACGGCGGAGCCTCCGGCCGCTACGACTACCTTAGGGAGATCGCCTTCGACTACGCCTTCCTCCTCCGCGAACTTGGAGTCGAGGCAGAGCCGCACTCAGGCGAGTAGCAAGTCAGTCAGGCTGAAGTCATTGCCCTTGAAGAGCAGCGGCTCACCGGTTTGCTTCACGAGAGCGTAGGTGAAGCAATCGCCGAAGTTCAATCGCGCCTTGTGGCGGCTCTTTCCAAACCTGCGGAAAGCTTCCTCCGCAATAGCCGCTTGACGGTGATCGAAGGCAACGATCTCTATATCGAACCCCAGCAGGAACCGGGACAGGCGATCGACGCCTTCTTGGTTCAGAGCCCGTCTTAGAACGATTGTGATCTCAACGAGCGTGGCGGCCGAAATAAGGATATGGCCGGCCGATTCCAGCTTCGACAGCAACTCGTCGCGTTCATGCTCGTTAAAGAAAATAGCCGCAATGGCGGACGAGTCGAGCACCATTAGCTTGGCGACCCGTTCTCGTCATACCCAATGATCTCGTCCGGGGTGCGATGATCGAAACGCGGCAATGCGTCGACCTCACGAAGAATCTGATAGATATCCGCCATCAACGCCGGATCACGCTTCGGAGCGATCGACCGAAGACGCTCGAGAGCAGCCTTGTTAACCGCTTCGGCGATCGGTTCACCTGTGATGGAAGCCAGCCTCCGCACATTGCGTTCTGTCTCCGGATTGGTAATATGAAGCGCCATGTACAGAGTGTACACGCCCGTCTTACGCCTTGACCGTCATCGACTCTTGCTCCGGCACGACCAAGTCCCCTTCACCCGGAGCCAGAAATAAATTTCGCTCGATGCCATGCTGCCGGTCGTACAACTCCCGATAGCGGCCGCCCAGTTCATACAAGACCTCATGCGTCCCGCGCTCCAGAATGTCGCCCTTCTCGATCACCAGGATCTGGTCCGCCCGTCGGATCGTCGACAGACGATGCGCGATCACAAACGTCGTCCGCCCCTTCATCAAGAAGTTCAGCCCCTCCTGGATCAGCGCCTCGGACTCCGAGTCGAGCGAGCTGGTCGCCTCGTCCAGGATCAAAATCCGCGGATCGGCAAGAATGGCCCGCGCGATCGACAGCCGCTGTCGCTGCCCACCCGACAACTTCACCCCGCGCTCCCCGACGATCGTGTCGTACCCGTCCTCAAATTGTGTGGCGAACTCGTCCACCCGCGCGATCCGGCAGGCCTCCATCAGCTCGGCCTCCGTGGCTTCGGGCCGGCTGAAGCGGACGTTCTCCCGAATCGTCCCATCGAACAGGAATGTCTCCTGGAGCACCACGCCCAACTGCTCGCGGTAGCTGTCCAGCCGCACGGTGGAAAGGTCGATCCCGTCGACCGTAATCCGCCCCGTCGTTGCCGAATGGAAGGCGCAGATGAGCGAGATGATCGTCGACTTGCCGGACCCCGACGACCCCACCAGCGCCGTCACCGTCCCCGGTTGCGCTTCGAAGCGGATGCCGTGCAGCACGTCCTTGCCGGGGTCGTAGGCGAAGGTGACATTCTCAAAGCGCACGTCGCCGCGCATCGTGGGCAGCGTCACCGTGCGGCGCGGGTCGGCGTCTTCCTGGCGCTCGCCCAGTATCTCGTTGGTCCGGTCGAGCCCCGCGGTCGCCTCCGTCAGCTGCGTCCCAATCGACACGAACTGCGCGATCGGCGCGATCATGAATGCCAGGAACATCACATACGTCACATAGCCGCCGGTCGTCAGCGTGCCGTGGACCACCTGGCTCGCGCCCAGGTACATCACCAGCGCTCCAACGACGCCCAGAATGCCCGTCGACGCCAGGCTCATCAGCGATTGCGCCGTCAGCGACGAGATGACGTTCTGCAGCAGCCGGTCGACGCCCTTGGCGAAGATGCCGGCCTCGCTGTCCTCGGCGTGGTAGCCCTTGACAACGCGGACGCCGCCGAGCGACTCGGTCAGGCGGCCGGTCACCTCGGCGTTGATCTTGGCGCGCTCGCGGAAGATGGGCCGTATGACTTTGAGCGCACGGGTGACAACCGCCCCGAAGACAATCAGGATGCAGAAGGTCAGCACCGTCATCCGGGGGCTGAGGTGCATCAGGTAGAAGAAGGCGAAGAGAGCCGTCAGCGCGCCGCCGAAGAAGTCGATGATGCCCGTGCCGATCAGGTTGCGAACGCCTTCCACGTCCGACATGATGCGCGCCACCAGCGTCCCCGTCCGGTTCTCGTCGTAGAAGGCCACCGGCAGGCGGCCGATGTGGGCCTGGACCTTGGTGCGCAGCTCGGCGATCAGCCGTTGACCCGCCTTCGACAAAATCTGGGTCAGCGCGTAGGAGGTCGCGCCCTGCACCAGCGTCGCCCCGACGACGACGCCCACCAGCAGCGGCAGCTTGTCCAGCTGGTGCTTGCCCATCACGTTGTCGATCAGGAACTTCGACGAGGCGGGCAGCACCAGGCCGCTCGACCGGTTGACGATCATAATCAGGAAGCTGCCGGAGAGCATCCCGATGCGCGGCTTCACCAGCGCCCAGACCTCGGGCAGCACCTTCTTCAGCGGCGGTTTGGGGCGCTTGGCGGTCAGGTCGGCTGTGGTCGAGCGGGCGGTGCCTCCGCGAACGGGGCGGTCGGCCGCGGGCAGGCCGGTTCCACCGTTCCGGGACGAGCTGAAAGGAGAAGCCATCTTACTTGAAGTGTACGCCCGCGCCTGCTTCGTGGCGCCTTGGTGGCCACCGTATCGTCGCAGATGTGGCAGGAACCGTCGTCCATAATCCGCTCTCCTCAGGCCGTTCGCTGCCGCCGAGCCGCGATGAAGCTGCGAACGCACAGCAGCACGAACAGCAGACAGAGCAGGCTCATCGCCGCCTTCTCCTCGACCGCGATCGGGTGCGGGAAGGTCACGCCATGCGCCAGGCGAAACACGTCCACATCGGCCGGAATGGTGCCCAGGAACATCAGCAGCGCCACCGTCACGGCGACATGCATCCACAGCATTCGCTTCTTCGTGTCGGGACTGTTGGCCAGCGCGCCGAAGACGACGAAAAGCAGCCCCACGCCCGCGGGGATCAACGCGGTCGGGTGATTGCTGCCGGTGGCGACGAAGGCGGCTCCGGCGATCAGGAGCAGCAGGACGCCGAGAGCAATAGTAAGTTTTGCCATAGGCATTGAGCATACCAAGACGCGGAAGGCTGGGCTTTATGCGGCAGCAGGTTGGAGGGTGGATTGTGGGGTGTAATAGACGACTGACATTTAAGATTGCTTGTTTGTTGCAGACCAAAACGGCTCTGACGCTCCTGGCGCTCAGAGCTCGCTTTTGTCATTCGCGCCGACACGCGGTAGCGTAGAAGGAGCGATGGCGTACAGCGAACCTCAAGGCGAAGTACTTCCTCCGGTGGGCGGCGCGGTGCCGGTGCCGGACTATGCGCCGGGGGAGTCTCCGTCGCAGCAGCGAGCGGCACGGTCGGAACGCGGCTTCAGCGTGATGCGGTCACCGGCGACATACATGCTGGTTGGGCTGAATTCTGCAATCTTTCTGTGGATGTTTTTGCATGGGGTCTCCCTGACCAACCCCACCGAGCATCAATTGCTGCATTTTGGCGCGAATAGCACGACGGATGTGCTACACGGGCAGTGGTACCGACTGCTGACGGCGACCTTTGTGCATATTGGGATCATCCATCTGGCAACGAATATGTGGTGCCTGTGGAACCTGGGAATGCTGGGTGAGCCGCTGCTGGGAGCGTACGGGTTGGCGGCGGTGTATGTGCTGACGGGCGTGGCCGGCAATCTATTAAGCATGGCCATCAATGTCTGGCAGCGGCATGACGCGGTAGGGGCCGGAGCGTCGGGC
>CAXTWP010000250.1:0-2244 GCA_964247945.1 uncultured Acidobacteriaceae bacterium
CGCCAGCAGAATGCCGTCCGTCACCGACAGCACCGGCGGGGAGTCGATCACCACGTGGGTATATAGCTTGCCGCACTGCGCCAGCAGGTCGTCCATGGCCTGCGAAGCCAGCATCTCCGTCGGAAACGGGGGCACCGGCCCGCTGGGCAGGATGTGAAGGTTCGGCACCTCGGGAATGCGCTGCACGGTATCTTCAAGGTTCGTCGTTCCCGTAAGCAGCGTGGTGACTCCAACCTTGCCGTTCAGCCCAAAACGGTGATGGATGTTCGGGCGCCGCAGATCGGCGTCGATCAGCAGCACGCTGGTGTCGCCCTGCGCCAGCACGCAGGCCAGGTTGGAGGCGGTTGTGGTCTTACCCTCGGAGGGCGTGGCGCTGGTAAACACAATAAACTTCGGCGGCTTACCCGTCGTCGAGAGCAGCAGCGAGGTCCGCAGCGACCGGATGGCCTCCGCGAACTGCGACTTCGGCTGCGTCAGCACGCTCACGTTGCGCTGCGCCGTACTCAGATTCGGCAGGTTGTCCGTGCTGGTGCGGCGAGCGCGTGGAATAATCGCCAGCGACGGCAGCTGTGTAATCGATTCGATCTCCGCGATACTCCGCAGCCCGGTGTCAAGACTCTCCAGCACGAATGCCAGTCCCGCTCCCGCCATCAGGGCGAACAGGAACGAGATAATCACAATGGAGCTCTTCGCCTGCAGCGTCGGGCTGGAAGGCGGCAGAGCGGGATCGACAATGTCGATTTCAACCGACTCCAACCCAGCCTGGACGCTCGCGGTCCGCAGCCGCTGGCGAAGCGTGTCGTAGAGCGCCCGGTTGGCCTCATACTCCCGCTGGCGCAGGGTGTACTCCACAAAGTCGTCGCGCAGCTTGTAGGCGTTGTTGGTCTCCGTGCTCAGCGACCCGCTGATCTGGTTCTCATTGTTGCGGGCGATCAGGTAGGCCTCGCGCGAGGCGACCAGCATCCGCTGCTGCTCCTGATCCACCTGGCGGTTCAACTCCTCGATCTGCGCCTGCAGCGCCTTTACCGTGGGATGGTTCGGCCCCAGCGTCGCCTGGGTCTCGGCCAGGCTGGCCTGCAGACCGGCCAGCTGTGCGCGGAGTCCGGAGGTATTGTCGGCGACACCGTTCGACGGAGCGGCGCTCCCGGCCATCGTGCCCGGCATACGGCTGCCGCCGCCTGCGGAACCGGCTGACGCCGTCCCCTGCGTACCAGTCCCATAGGCGTTGGTGGTGCCGGAACCGGGAGCTCCCGCACCCATCGCTCCGCTTCCCGTTGTGCTCGCAGCCCCACTCGTACCGCTTATGTTCGAGCCGCCGCGGGAGCTACCCCCCAGGCCGCTTTGGCCGCTGCTCGCGCCCGGATCGACCGCGCTCTTGCCCATCCCGCTCAGCGTCCGGTACCGCGATTCGGCCAGAATGCGCGCGATCCGCGCCTCGTTCGTCGCCCGCGACAGATCGTCCAGCCCATTCACCACCTGGCTATGAGTGGGGTCGAGACCGATAATACCCAGCCGCCGCTGCACATCCAGCATCTGCTCCTCGGACACCTCAACCTGACGCTTCAGATCGTCCAGCTGCCCGGAGAGCCACTGCGCAACCCGTTGCGACGACTGGTAGCGTGTCTCATAGCTGCGCTGGATATACTCCGCAATCAGCTTGTTGATGATGTCGGCCGAGAGCTTCGCGTTTAAGCTGCTGTAGCTGATCTTGATGATGTCGGTCTTCAGAACCAGCGTGACCTTCAGATTGCCCTGAAGCGTGTCAACCGCCGCCTGCCGGATGCCCGGATCATCGATCGAGTAATGCGGCGCTTGTCCCTTTTTGGGCGGCGGCCCAAAAAAATACGGCGTGTTCGGAAGGTCGAGGTCGCGCGCCACCGACAGCAGCAACGCCTCGCTTTCAAGGATGCTCACTTCGCTCTGCAGCCGCGTCCCCGACTCGTTTCCCAGGTTGTACACCGCGCTCACGCGGTACTCGTTCGAGGAGCCGGTGCGAACCTCTATGCGCGCCGACGCCTCGTACATCTTCGGCTGCGAGGTCGCCTTGTAAAGGCCGTAGGCTATGCCGAGAAGTACGCAAAGGATCACAATCCAGCGGCGCTTCCGAAGAACAATCAGTACCTCGGACAGGCTTGTATCGGAAGACGTAGCGCTGAACTCCGGTGGACGCGCGCCCGGCACCCCCACGTTCGGGGGGATGGATGTTCCTTGGAAAGCCATTCCGCTTAGTGTACGCGACGCCGT
>CAXTWP010000250.1:2254-4754 GCA_964247945.1 uncultured Acidobacteriaceae bacterium
AATGGGACCGTCGCTGGGTTAAACTGAAGGGGCTTCGAGAAAGCAACGCCACGCCTCCCCAGGAAGCGCGGGCCGCGTCCGAAGCAGCAAACCACCGGTATCCATTACGTCTATCAAGGAATCGCCACCTTTCATGAGCCATCCCATGAACCACATAAGTCAACCGATCCCGATCGCCGTTGTGGGTTCCGGCTACGTCGGCCTCGTCGCCGCCGTCTGCTTTGCCGAAATGGGACATGACGTCATCTGCGTCGACAACGACGAGCGCAAGGTCGCAGCCCTTCAGGGCGGCGACACCCTCATCCACGAAGAATACCTTCCCGAGCTGCTCGATCGCTACCGCAACACCAAGGTCCGCTTTACCACCGACCTCGCCGAAGCCACCCGCGCCTGCGAAGCCATCTTCATCGCCGTCGGCACTCCGCAGTCCGAGACCGGCGACGCGGACCTCTCCTACGTCGAGGCCGTGGCCTGCGAGATCGCCCGCTCCCTCACCAGTTATAAGGTGATCGTCGAAAAAAGCACCGTTCCCGTCTACACCAACGAGTGGATCAGCCGCGCGCTCGAGCGCAACGGCGTCTCTCATGAACTCTTCGACGTCGTCTCGAATCCCGAGTTTCTCCGCGAAGGCACCGCCGTCGCCGACTTCCTCCATCCCGACCGCATCGTCGTCGGCTCCAACAGCGACCGCGCCGCCGCCCTGCTCAGCGGCATCTACGCTCCGCTCACCACCGGCGAGTACTACACCCGGCCCGGCCACATCGCCGGCTCCTGCAACACCATGCACCCGCCGCCGCTGCTCCATACATCCACCAAAAGCGCCGAGATCATCAAGCACGCCTCCAACGCCTTTCTCGCCGTCAAAATCTCCTTCATCAACGCCGTTTCCAATCTCTGCGAAGCCACCGATGCCAACGTCGAGCAGGTCGCCCGCGGCATCGGCCTCGACAGCTGGATCGGCCCCAAGTTCCTCCGTCCCGGCATCGGCTACGGCGGCTCCTGCTTCCCCAAAGACGTCGCCGCCTTCCGCACCGTCGCCGACCAACTTGGCGTCGACTTCAGCCTGCTCAAGGAAGTCGAAAAGATCAACTTCACCCAGAAGAAGCGCTTCCTCGCCAAGGTCCGCTCCGCTCTCTGGACCCTCCGCGGCAAGCGCCTGGCCGTCCTCGGCCTGGCCTTCAAGGGCGAGACCGACGACATTCGCGAGTCGCCCGCCATCGACCTCATCGAGATGCTCATCGCCGAGGGCTGCTCCATCGCCGCCTACGACCCCGCCGCCATGGAGCGCACGCAGCAGGAGCTGCCCCCGGGCCACCAGCTCCGCTACGCCGCCGACTCCTACGACGCCGCCCGCGACGCCGACGCCCTGCTTGTCCTCACCGATTGGGCCGAGTTCGGCTGGCTCGATCTCCAGCGCCTGCACGACACCCTGCGCTATCCCATCATCATCGACGGCCGCAACCTCTTCGACCCCGCCCTGATGCTCGAACACGGCTTCACGTACCTCAGCATCGGACGGCCCACTGTCACGCCGGTGCGCGACCGGCGTCGCAAGCCAGACCTTAAGCACGCGGCGCAAGGCTGATGCCCCGGACAACGGCGGCAAAGGAAGCGAGCCGGATGCCCCACCTCCGCGCCGGCTTGATCGTCGCTAAAGTTCGCTCCGCGCCAACTCTCGATAAGGAAGACCAATGCCCCACATCCTCGTAACCGGCGCGGCCGGCTTTCTCGGCTCCCACCTTACCGACCGCCTCCTCGGCGAAGGCCACAGCGTCTTCGGTGCCGACAACCTCTGCACCGGCAACCTCGCCAACCTCGCTCATCTGACCAACGAGTCGCGCTTCTCGTTTATCGATCAGGACATCTGCCGCCCCTTAGATCCCGGCCCGGTCGATTAAGTCGTCAAATTGGCCTCTACCGCCAGCCCTGTCGACTACCACCCCCTCGGCCCCGAGACCCTCCTCGTCGGCTCCACTGGCACCGTCAACACCCTCGACATCGCCCGTAAGTACAACGCCGGCTATCTCCACGCCTCCACCTCCGAGTGCTACGGCGACCCCGAGGTCCATCCCCAGGTCGAGACCTACTGGGGCAACGTCAACCCCATCGGCCCGCGTTCCGTCTACGACGAAGCCAAGCGCTTCTCCGAGGCCACCGTCACCGCCTACCACCGCTACTACAACGTCGACACCCACCTGGTCCGCATCTTCAACACCTACGGGCCGCGCCTCCAGGCCAACGACGGCCGTGTCATATCCAACTTAATGATGCAGGCCCTCCGCGGCGAACCCCTCACCATCTACGGCGACGGCTCCCAGACGCGGAGCTTCTGTTACGTCTCCGATCTCATCGACGGCATCGTCCGCCTCTCCCGCTCATCCGAACATCTGCCGGTCAACATCGGCAATCCAGATGAGTTCACCATGATCGAGTGCGCCCACGAGGTCCTCGCCGTCACCGGCTCCAAGTCCACCCTCGTCCACAAGCCGCTCCCCAAGGA
>CAXTWP010000251.1:0-4403 GCA_964247945.1 uncultured Acidobacteriaceae bacterium
ACGCCGCGGTGGACAGCGTTACGAGAAGGTGAAGGAAGGCCCGATGAAGGGCTTTCAGCCGCCGCCGCGGTATGGTGGCCAGTCGCTTTCGCGCGAGCCGCTCCCCATCACCAAGACCATTACCGTCACCGAGGGCATCTCGGTCAAGGACCTCGCCGAAAAACTCGACGTGCGCGGCAAGGACCTCATCGCCACCCTGCTGATGAAGGGCGTCTTCGTCACCGTCAACCAGTCCCTCGAAGGCGAACTCGTCAAAGATG
The DNA here is from genome assembly GCA_964247945.1 of uncultured Acidobacteriaceae bacterium. Taxonomy (GTDB): domain Bacteria; phylum Acidobacteriota; class Terriglobia; order Terriglobales; family Acidobacteriaceae; genus Edaphobacter. Next base: position 261 of record CAXTWP010000251.1, read on the forward strand.
TCGCCCGCCAGTTCGGCGCGGACGCCCAGGTCATCTCCGTTGAAGAGCAGCTCGACAACGAGGCCATTGAAGGCTTCCTCGAAGACACCACCGGCATGGTCGAGGTCGTCCGTTCGCCGGTCGTCACCGTCATGGGCCATGTCGACCATGGCAAAACCTCGCTGCTCGACGCCATCCGCTCCACCGACGTCGCCGCCGGGGAGGCCGGGGGCATTACCCAGCACATCGGTGCCTATAAAGTCAAAATCACCAAGCCCGACTCCCCCGCCTTTGGCCGCGAGATCGTCTTCCTCGACACTCCCGGCCACGAGGCCTTCACCCGCATGCGCGCCCGCGGCGCGAAGATCACCGACATCGTCGTCGTGGTCGTGGCCGCCGACGACGGCGTCATGCCCCAGACCCTCGAAGCCATCGACCACGCCAAGGCCGCCAGGGTGCCGATCATCGTCGCCGTCAACAAGATCGACAAACCCGACGCCAACCCCACCAAGGTCATCCAGCAGCTCGCCACCCGCGGCCTCCAGCCCTCCAACCAGGGCGGCGACACCGAGTTCGTCGAAGTCTCGGCCAAAAAGCACCTCGGCCTCGACAACCTCGAAGAGATGATCTGCCTGGTCGCCGATATCGGCGCGCCCAAGGCCCAGCCCAGCCGTCCCGCCGTCGGCCCCGTCATCGAGGCCAAGCTCGACCGCGGCCGCGGTGCCGTCGCCAGCGTCCTCGTCCAGAACGGTACGCTCAAGCTCGGCGACAGCTTCATCGTCGGCAACACTTTCGGCAAGATCCGCGCCATGTTCGACGACCGCGGCCGCGCCATCACCGAAGCCGGCCCCTCCACCCCAGTCGAAATCCTCGGCCTCGAAGGGATGCCCGACGCCGGCGACAGCTTCCTCGTCATGGCCGATCGCGACAAGGCCAAGGACATCGCTCAGTACCGCAAGCTCAAGGAGCGCGAGGCGCAGCTCGCCAAGAGCTCCCGCGTCTCCCTCGAAGGCCTCGCCGAACAGATCAAACAGGCCGGCATGAAGGATCTCAACCTCATCCTCAAGGGCGACGTGCAAGGCTCGGTCGAGGTCCTCGCCGACTCGCTCCAGCGCATGTCCACCGAAAAGGTCCGCGTCCGCGTCCTCCACTCCGGTGTCGGTGCCATCACCGAGTCGGACGTGCTGCTCGCCTCCGCCTCGAACGCCGTCATCATCGGCTTCAACGTCCGTCCCGACCGCAAATCCGCCGAAGTCGCGGACCGCGAGAACGTCGAGATTCGCCTCCACTCCATCATCTACGACCTCCAGGACGAGATCACCAAGGCCATGTACGGGCTGCTCGAACCCGTCTTCAAGGAGAACTACGCCGGCCGCGCCGAGGTGCTTCAGGTCTTCAAGATCACCAAGGTTGGCCAGATCGCCGGCTGCCGCGTCATCGACGGCCTCATCAAGCGCGACAACCAGGTGCGCGTCCTGCGTGACGGCGTCGAGGTCTGGAAGGGTAAGATCGCCTCGCTCAAGCGCGTCAAGGACGACGTCTCCGAGGTCCGCCAGGGTGTCGAGTGCGGCATCGATCTCGCCGGCTTCAAGGACATCAGGGCGGGCGACCTCATCGAAGCCTTCACCACTGAGAAGATGGCCGACGAACTGGGCGAGAACTCCATCGTCGCCCGCAAAGCCGAGAAGGCCGAAAAAGACCGCATTGCCGCCGCAGCAGCCGCCACACCCGTCAGCGTCTAGCCCCTCGGTTGGGAGGCAATCGGGTGCCCCACCTTTTCACAGTCTGCCCGTGAAAGGGTGGGTTATCGTTACGGCGGCTAACGACCGCCATTTACCGGCCTCGTCAGCAGGCTCGTATACAACACGGCCGCTCAGTGCGAACTCCTCAACGAACCCCCTTAGGGAGAAGATAAGCATGACCATCTTAGTAACTGGCGGAACGGGCCTTGTTGGTTCGCGGCTCCTCCGGCGGTTCGTCGATGCCGGCATGGACTGCCGCGCTCTCGTGCGGCCCGGCAAGGAAGTCCCCGCTGGAGCTACGCCCGTCGAAGGCGATCTTCTCCATACCGACTCGTTGAAGCAAGCTCTGGAAGGCGTTTCGGCGATCGTTCATCTTGCCGCGGTCTTCCGGACGCAAAATGACGCGGACATCTGGCGAGCGAATCTCGACGGAACCAACAACCTGGTCGCCGCCGCGCAAGCCCACGCTCCCCATGCTCGCTTCATCATGGCAAGCACGGGACTGGTCTACGATGCGGACGCGTCCCATCCCGGCCTCGAAGACGACGCCACCCATCCCAAGCTCGCGTATCCCGCAAGCAAGATCGCGGCGGAGAATGAACTCCGCAACAGCGGACTTAATTGGAGTATCCACCGTCTCGGCTTTGTCTACGGCGATGGCGACGGCCATATCGCCTTGGTTCCCCAGGTCGTCGCAAGGTTCAACTGGCACCCCGCCAGAACCCTCAGCCTCGTGCACCAGCGAGACGTCGCGGGGGCGGTAGAACTCGCCCTCACCGGGGCCATGGACCGGCGCATCGTCAACATCTGCGACGACGCCCCGGCCACCCTCTACGAGATGGCCAACCTGGTAGGCTGCCCCATCGAGCCGTCCGCGCAGCCCCTAACCGATCCCTGGCACGGCCGCATGGATGGCTCGCTGCTGCGGAGTCTCGGCTTCCAGCATAAGATTCCCACCCTGTATCAAGCCGCGCAACAAGGAATCCTGTAACCGGCGCCCGCAGCGTGGCCTTGGAATCATCGTCTGGCCCGCTCCCGTCACAAAGCCGCTACCGGCACCCCTGCCCATCCATCACCGACGTCAGCACCTGGTCCGCCGCCGTCAACGCCCGGCTGTAGCAGCTACCCTTGCTGTCGAAGCTGCGATACACCGCCGTTGTCTTGCCTGCCCCCGGCGCCGCAATCGCCCCGCTGGCCGTGATCTGTAACGTGTCGGTCGAATTAACCTCTTCCTGCACATTGTTCTCATACGTCGACAGACCATTCAACCCCAGCGTCTCCGACAGCAGATACGTCTGGTCCGCCGTCACCACCTGCGTCTGCGTCCCATCCGGATTCACCACATACGAGTAATTCAGCGTCAGCGGGTATGACCGATGCGTCGAGTCCGTCTTGAAGCCCGACTCGTCCTCCGTAGTCGTCAGCGAGTCGACCGTGCTGGTCTGGACAACATTCTGCACATCGAGTCCCGTATTCACGTTCACATCGAACGTCTGCGTACTCAGGAACCCGATCGTCTGCTTCACCGTCGTCTCCACCCGCCCATGCGATGTGTCCAGGAAGCCGCTGATCGTAAACTTGCGCGTCGACCCCACCGCCACCGTTCCCGTCGTGTTCCCATTCGCATCCGTCGACAGGTTCTCCGCCATCGTCGGCGCCGGCGGGGTCAGGTTGTTCTTCGTCACCCCGCCGATCACCTGCGCCCAGCCATGGTCCTCATACAGCAGCAGATTCGCCGTCGCCAAAAAGTAGTTGTCCGCGTTGTACACGCTGATCCCGATCGTATGCGGCTCCCCGTTCGAGAGCAGCCCCGCGAACGGCGTCAGGTCCACCCGATACGGCTTGAAGTCCAGCGTCTGCACCCCCGTGATCGGCTCCCACAGGTACGGGTCGATCCCGCCCGTATAGATCCACGGGTACACCGGAGCCACGCCCGCCGGCTTGCCGTCGACCGTCACCTCCGTCTCCCGGAACGCCGTATTCCCGCAGCTTTCAAGCGCGTTCGCCTGGTCGTTCGGCACGCAGAAGTACCAGAACTCATCGTTCGCCTGGCTCTGCGCAATCACGTCCAGGTAGACCTTCTCCACGTTGCGCGGCAGGTTCAGCGTGCTCGTAAGAACGCTCGCGCCCGTATTCAGCGTCCCGGCGTTGTTGCCCGTCGTCACCGGCACCACCACATCCGGAACCACCGGCCCATTGCCGGACCCGGCCACCGGATAGAACTCCAGCGCCGCGTTCGCGTAGATAATGCCCGTGTAAGTCGAGTTCACCGTATTGCCGAGCACCGCCTGCCCCGCCTGCGGCACTTTGAATAGCGCCGTCAGGTCCGTCAGGTCCCGCTCCACGTGCCACGACGGGCTAAGCGCGCTCCGCGGCTCCGCCGTCGTCCCGTAGAACAGGTTTGCATTTCCCAGGTAGAACA
>CAXTWP010000251.1:4413-4742 GCA_964247945.1 uncultured Acidobacteriaceae bacterium
CGCTCACCGGGTTGGACGAGCCCACCACCGGCTTCGCCGGCGCAACCACTACCTGCGCCCCCGCCATACCCACGGCCGTCAGCATACAACAAAGCATAAAACGAGAAGGGAATAAGAAAACATTGCGCACCGGCGTTCTCCTGCATACGACAGATTGCCGTCAAGATACCACAATAGGCGGCACCGCCTTCTCCCGCCCTAATCCCAACAGCATAGCAAGCGCCAGCACCGCTCCCGCGCTCATCACCGCCAGCCCGATCCCCACCGCCACCGCCAGCGTCAGCGCACCCAGCATGTTCTGCGTGTCGTTCGGCGTCGTGTGGTTGTAA